>JBIJCD010000440.1:0-3212 GCA_044344895.1 Pirellulales bacterium
TTGGCCGCCTTGGCCATCGCGTCGGTCGCCTCGATGAGGCCGACGAGCCCCTTGGTCTCGATCAATCCAATCGCAGTGTTCATAGTCGTTCCTGTGCTCTCGCTGTGAAAGTGAAAAAAGGTTTGGGATTGCACTGACATGGTCGCCGACGTTCTCTCGCACTAGCCGGGCAGCACGATGCCGAGGTCCTCGTGGGGGCGGGCGATGACCTGCACGCTCACCACGTCGCCGATCCTGCCAGCCGCCGCCGCGCCGGCGTCGGTCGCAGCCTTCACCGCGGCCACGTCGCCCGACACGAACGCCGTGACGAGCGCGCTGCCGATCTTGTCCCAGCCGAGGAAGGTGACGTTCGCCGCCTTCATCATCGCGTCAACCGCTTCGACGAGCGTGACGAACCCCTTCACCTCGATCATGCCGAGGGCTTCGATGTTCTTCGCCATCTGTTGTCCTAGCTCCTGATGAAACTGTCCTCCGATCCTGGCGGGGCCGTCCCCGCCGACCGCACCGGCACGCGCCGGTCGCACGGTCCTCCTGGTTCGCGTCTGCGCGGCCCGTGGCTGCCTCTTCCGCCCCGTCGCGCGTTGCTTGCTCATGTCTGCCTCACGAGTTCCACGCTCTCGGCGTGGTCGAGATCGGCCGCGTTGCCCTCGTCGGTGTCGATGTGCACCTCGAGCTTGCTGGTGGCATCGGCCCGCACGAGCAGGTCGCGGAACACCGTGCCGCAGCTGCCTCGGATCACGAGGCTCATCCGGTCGCCGTCCTTCACGCCGAAGTGGGCCGCGTCGGCGAAGTTCATGTGGACGTGCCGCTCGGCGCGGATGACGCCCTCAGCGAGTTCGATCGCGCCGGCGGGGCCCACGAGCACGCAGCCGGGTGTGCCGGCGATCTTGCCGCTGGCCCGCACCGGGAGATCGATGCCCAGGGAGATGCCGTCGGTGAACGCCAGTTCCACCTGCGAGGCCTTGCGGGTGGGGCCGAGCACGCGGACGGTGGGAAGCATCTTGCGCTTCGGACCCACGAGCATCACCGTTTCCTCGGCGGCATAGAAGCCGTCTTGGTAGAGGTTCTTCTGCGGCGTCAGCGTGCGGCCCGGTCCGAACAGCTTCTCGACGTGCTCGTCGGTCAGGTGGCAGTGGCGGGCCGAGATGCTCACCACGAGCGTGGGCTCGCCGTCGCGGCCCGCGTTACCGCTCGCGGCCACCGCCGAGGGGAGGCCGCTCGAACGCAGCACGATCTCGCGGACGATCCGCTCCACGCCCGCCCGATCCAGTCCGGGTGGGTTACCGGCCGGCAGTCGGGAGAGCGATGGCATCATGGCGGTCGATGTGCTCATGCGGGCCGCGTCCTTTCCGTGGAATGAGGGGGGCGGGGGCCGGTCCCTGCCGTCGCGTCCGGCACGGCGGTGATCATCACGCGGGGGCCGGCGGCGGCGACGATGTCTCGCCACCGCTGCGGCAGGCCGTCGTCGCTGACGACGACGTCGATACCGTCGAGGCCTGAGACGAGCGTCAGGCTCTTGCGGCCGAATTTCGAGCTGTCAGCGACGACGATCACGCGGCTGGCAGCCTTGAGCATCGCCTGCTCGGTCTCTGCCAGCAGGAGGTGGGCGTTGAACAGTCCCTCCTCCGCGATCCCCGCGGCCGACAGCACGGTGGTGGTGACGTGGAGCCGGCCGAGGAGCTCGTTGGCGTAGGGACCAAGGCAGACCCCGGTGCGGGGCGAGACGTAGCCGCCCAGCAGCACGAGGTCTGTGCGGGCCTCGGAGGCGAAGAGGTTCGCGACCGGCAGGCTGTTGGTGACCACCTGGAGCGACCGGCCGACGAGCAGCCGGGCGACTTCGTAGGTGGTCGTGCCGCCGTCGAGCAGCACCGTTTCGCCATCCTCGATGACGCCGGCGGCGGCGACGGCGATCGCCCGCTTGGCGGCCCAGTTGGCGGGCTGACGTTCGTCGAACTCGGCCAGCCTGGGCATGCCGCCCGAATAGAGCACGCCGCCGTGCGTCCGCTTTGCCGCCCCCTGCTCCTCCAGGGCGTCGAGGTCGCGACGGACCGTCGACTCCGACACCCCGAGCTCCCGAACAAGCTCATCGAGCGCGGCGAAACCGCGGACCCGGATGATGTCCCGAAGCCGGCCGCGGCGGTCGTGGTTCTGCACGGATTCGCACTCCCTAGGTGGCAGAGTATGAATCATTGGCGTTCGGAATCAATCAGTAAATGAACGAAACAAGCCAGATAACGGGCTATATCGAGACTGAAAAAAGACAGTTTACGCGCAACGTGTGTTTTGGCAAGAGGTTGTGCCGACTGCGTTGTCTTTTCCGGCGGCTGCTTTCCAGCAAGCCTAGGTCACGTTTTCGCACCTGTCGGGCGTCATTTTTGGGCGACCAGATGGCTGAATTGCTAGGATTTCAATGGTGTTTCGCCAGATTGCTCCCGGGCTGCCCGGGGGCACGGAAGGGGGCTGTGGATGCCGCTAATTCGATTTCAGCTGCCATGCCAGCCGCTCATCGCCGGTTCCGGGTTGGCTGAAATCGAAAACGTCCCCATGCCGAGGGGGGCGTCGCTGCTCATCCGCGCCGTCAAAACGCCCGCCGATCGGACGGCGGCCGGATTCCTCGCGAACTGCTGCCGGGCTGCCGATCCGGCGTTCGCCGGCCGTCTTGCCCCGCGGGGAATTGCGGCCGAGCTGACGAGCCGCGCGGGCCGCGCCGTGCACGCCTGGCTGGCCGAAGACGGGGCCGGGACGGTCGAGCCCCGTCCGTTGGGGATGCTGTCGCTCGTCGAGACGGGCCGCCGGCCGCGGGTCCGGTTCTCGGTTGCCTGGCTGATCGTGCATCCCGAGGCCAGGCGGCAGGGGATAGCGACCGCGCTCGTCCGCCGGGCCGCGGCTCACGTGGCCGCGGGCGGTGGCCACGAGTTTTTTGCCGAGACACTCCCGTCGTGGCCGGCCGCGAGCTCGTTTTGGAAGAGCCTCGCCAACGCGGCCGGTTCGCCGGTCCCGCATTCCGGGTTGGCCCATGCCTGAGTCAGCCACGCTCGGCGTCGACCCGCCGCAGGCCGCGCCCGCCTCGGATCCGCCGCCTCGGTCGCAGGACGGGCCGCGGTCGAGCGGCGCGGGAGCGGATGTTTTTCCGCTGCCGCTGACGACATTCGAAAAGTACATGCTCGAGGACGACCGGCCCGACTATCCAATGGCGTTCGTCGTGCAGCTCA
>JBIJCD010000441.1:0-3211 GCA_044344895.1 Pirellulales bacterium
CAGGAACGGTCGGTTTGGTCCCGGGCTGTGTTGCATGTAGATTCATTCCGCTTCCGGTGTCTCCCAGGCGATCCGATGCCAGACCAGCGTCCCCACACCGCGTCGCCGGGCGACCTGCCCTCCGATGCCGCCGTGCCAAAGGTGGTGGTCAGCCGGCTGAGCCTCTACCTGCGCGAGCTGCAGCGGCTCGAGGCGGCCGGCCAGCAGACGATCTCCTCCGGCCAGCTCGGCACGCTGCTGGGCTTCAGCGACGCTCAGGTCCGCAAGGACCTGGGCTTTTTCGGCCAATTCGGCTATCCGGGTGTCGGCTACCGCTGCGACGAGCTCATCCGCGCGATGCGAGACATCCTCGGGACGAACCAGCCCTGGCCGGTGGTCATGGTGGGCGTGGGCAACCTCGGCCAGGCCTTGCTGGGCTACCGCGGCTTCGGGCGGCAAAACTTTTCGATCCATTCGGCCTTCGACGCCGACCCCTCGAAGGTGGGCCACATCATCCAGGGCGTCCTCGTGCGGCCGATCGACGAACTGCCCGAGGTCGTGCAGTCGTCCGGGATCCGCCTGGGCATGGTGGTCGTGCCCGCGCAGCACGCCCAGGCGGTGGCCGACAGACTGGTGGCGGCGGGCATCGAGGGAATCGTGAACTTCGCCCCTGTCACGCTGGCCCTGCCGCCGCACGTGCAGATCGTGGCGGTCGATCTGGCGATCGAGCTGGAGCAGCTGTCGTTCGCGGTGACCAACAAGCTCGCCAAGCCACCGGTCGATCCACCGGCCTCCTCCTCGTAGCCCTCCTGCGAGCGGTCGGCCCCATGCCAGCGAACGTCGAAATCAAGGCCCGGCTGCCCGATCCTGCCGCCACGCAACGACTGGTCGAGGGCATCTGCGCCGGCCCACCCACGGTGCTCCGCCAGCGAGACACGTTCTTCCGCTGCCCGCGGGGGCGGCTGAAGCTCCGCGAAATCGCCGGTGGGCAGGCCGAGCTGATCGCGTACGAACGGGCCGATGTCGCGGCCGCGAAGCGGTCGGATTACGACATCGCCCCGGTGGCCGATCCGGCTGCGCTCGCGGTCGTGCTCGGCAGAGCATTGGGCACCGGGCCGGTCGTGGAGAAGACCCGGCGGCTCTTCCACGTGGGGCAGACGCGGGTGCACCTCGACGCGGTCGTCGGCTTGGGCGATTTCCTCGAGCTGGAGGTGGTGCTGCAACCGGGCCAGTCGGCGGCCGAGGGCCAGGCGATCGCCACCCGCCTGATGGAGACGCTGCGGATCACCACCGATGATCTCGTCGAGACCGCCTACGCCGACATGCTCGCTGGCTGAATCGACCTCGTGTCGCTCACGCCACGTCACCGACTGGCCACGGGTTCCCGCCGCCATTCGCAACGCCGGCCTGCGTCCGCTGCGCGGGTGGTGCCAGCCACAATCACACCGGGAACACGCGTGCCGGCCCTGCCCAAGCCTCATTCCCCGGGAGCCTCGGCGGGGCATAATGGCCATGCCGGCTGCGTGCCGCACGACAACGTAGACGAGGCTGACGACGATGAAGAAGCGCACCTGGCGGATCGCAGGGATCAACTTCGACCACTTCCACATGGGCGACCTGCTGCGGATGGCCGCCGCCCATCCGCAGGTCGAGCTCGTCGGCATCGCCGACGAACAGCCGCAACGGATGGAGGAGGCGATCCGGAAGCTGAAGATCCCGCGCGACAGGGCCTTCACCGACTATCGGACGTGCCTGGAGCATGCACAGCCCGACGTCGTGATCCTCTGCCCCGCGGCCTCGCGGCACGGCGAATGGGTCCGCAAGGTCGCCCCGCACGACGTCCACATCATGATGGAAAAGCCGTTTGCAGGCTCGCTCCGCGAGGCCGACGCGATGGTCGCGGCGATGAAGCCGGGCAAAACCCTCATGATCAACTGGCCGCTCCAGTGGGTGCCGGCGATGCAAAAGGCCCACTCGCTGATCGAGGCGGGGGCAATCGGCGACGTGCTCAACGTCTGGCACTTCGGCGGCAACCGCGGCCCGCTCTGGCACGGCGCCGACAAGCGGAAGAAGACCGCGGCCGAGGTGGCGGCCGAGAAGCCGACGTCGTGGTTCTACTCGAAGGCCCACGGCGGCGGCTCGCTGCTCGACTATGCCGGCTACGGCGCCACGCTCGGCACCTGGTTCCAAGGGGGCCGCAGGCCGCTGGAGGTGACGGCAGTCGTCGACGAGCCGGAGGGCCTGGAGGTCGACGAGCACGCCATCATCGTGGCCCGGTATCGGCACGGGCTCTCCAAGATCGAGACCCGCTGGGGCACGTTCACCGACCCCTGGACACAGCAGCCGCAGCCCCGCTGCGGGTTCGTGATCGCCGGCACGGAGGGCACGCTCGGCAGCTACGACTACGATCCGTTCGTCACCCTGCAGACGAGGAAGCGGCCCCGGCCCCACCGGATCGCCGCCCCGGCGCTCAAAGCCCCGCACAACGACCCGGTCCGCTACCTGCTCTCGTGCCTCGACTCCGGCCGGGATCTGGAGGGGCCGGTCTCGATCCCGATCAGCCGGACGGGTCAGGAGATCGTCGATGCCGCCGTGCGAAGCGCGGCAACGAAGCGGGCGGTGAAGCTGCCGTCCTGACCGCCCCGCACGGGGTGTGCTACAACAGGCGTTGCCAACCCTCTCTGCCCGATGGTGTAACGGTAGCACAAGGGATTTTGGTTCCCTTTGTCTAGGTTCGAATCCTAGTCGGGCAATTCCGCCACCGGCCCACCGCACCAGCCGCCGTGCCGTCAGGGCTTCGCAGCGGCCTTGATGCTGAAGTCGTCGTACTCCACGTCGACCAGATTGGTCGTCAGGCTGACGAGCGACTTGGTCTCGTGGCCGATGCCCGCGGACGAGAAGCTCGCGACCGGCTGGCCGTCGATCGTGGCCGTCAGTTCGTCGCCGGCCGTACGGACCACCAGCGTGTGCCACTCGCCCAGCGACACGGGGCTGTTGGTCCACTTGGTCTTTCCGGCCAGGAGCTTCTTGTCGGCATCGGTCAGCTCCTTGGCCTTCTTCCGCTCGTAGAGCCCCCCCTCGAGCGTGAAACCGCCGGTCTTGGCGTCGGAGAGGCTCACGCCCTTGGGGCTGACGGTGGCCTGGCAGATGTGCCCGGCATGCGAG
Source organism: Pirellulales bacterium (assembly GCA_044344895.1). Taxonomy (GTDB): domain Bacteria; phylum Planctomycetota; class Planctomycetia; order Pirellulales; family UBA1268; genus CAMCQY01. Next base: position 3,145 of record JBIJCD010000441.1, read on the forward strand.
CCCTTGTAGTTCTTGTCGTCGAACCACACGTTGAAGCTCTGTGCCTTGTGGCTCGCGAACCGGAACT
>JBIJCD010000442.1:0-3207 GCA_044344895.1 Pirellulales bacterium
GGTATACCGCGTCAGATGACCGCCTCGCATGAGCGGCGCACGCGGCTGTGCCGGTCTCGGGGATCGCGTATCCTGTCGACTCGTCCCACCGCCGCCGTCTTCCGCCCGCCCGGAGCCCACGATGCCACGCTTGCACGCGTTTCGTGAGTCCCGCCATCGCCGGTCGGGGACGCCCCGGCCGCGGCAGGCCGCGGCATTTCCCGCCGCGGTCCTCCTGCTCGGTGCGGTCGCCGCGGCGTTCGCGACGGCAGGCCCGCCCGAGGTGCTCGACGCTCGCTACGTGATCGAGGCCGTGACGAGCCCGACCGACATCGTCACGCCCGTCGGCTGCACGTTCGACCATCGCGGGCGGCTGCTCGTGATCGAGTCCCACACGCACCAGCGGCCCGAGGGCTACGCGGGCCCGCCCCACGATCGCATCCGGCTCGCGGAAGACACCGACGGCGACGGCCGGCCCGACCGCTTCCGCACGTTCCACGAGGGCACGCGGTTCACGATGGGCATCCGCCTCGGCCCCGGCGGCTGGATCTACGTCGCCACGCGGGCCGAGGTGTTTCGCATCCGCGATACCGACGGCGACGACGTGGCCGACCAGCGAGAGCAGCTCCTGCGGCTGGAGACGGCGGGCGACTATCCGCACAACGGGCTCGGCGGCCTGGCGTTCGCTGGCGACGGCTCGCTGGTCGTGGGCCTCGGCGAGAATCTCGGCGCGGCCTACACGCTCGTGGCCGCCGACGGCTCGAGCTGGGCGGGCGAAGGGGAGGGCGGCAGCGTGTTCCGCTGCTCGGCCACCGGCACCGATCTCGTGCGGGTGGCCACCGGCTTCTGGAACCCGTTCGGGTTGGCGTTCGATCCGGTCGGCCGGCTGTTCGCCGTCGACAACGACCCCGACGCGCGGCCGCCATGCCGGCTGATCGACGTGGTGGCCACCGGCGACTACGGCTACCGGTTCCGATACGGCCGCAGCGGCCGCCATCCGCTGCAGTGCTGGGATGGCGAGCTGCCCGGCACGCTGCCGATGGCCGCCGGCACCGGCGAGGCGCCCTGCAACGTGGTGCCCTACGACGGCGGCCTATGGGTCACCAGCTGGGGCCACAACCGGCTCGAGGTCTTCACACCCGCGCCGGCCGGCGCCGCGTGCCGAGCCACGAGCCGCATCGTGGTGCAGGGCGACCATGAGTTCCGTCCCGTCGACGCGGCGGTTGCGCCGGACGGGTCGCTCCTCGTCACCGACTGGGTCGATCGCAGCTACCCCGTGCACGGCCGCGGGAGGCTCTGGAGGCTGCGGGTGGCGCAGGGAGCGCCGCGGACCGGCGCCGCCGGCTGGCCCCCGCTCTCGGCAGGCGAACAGCAGTCGCGGCGGCTCGCGTCTCCCGCCGCGGCGCCGGCCGAGCGGCTGGCCGCGCTTCGAGACGACAACCCCTTCATCCGCCAGGCCGCGGTGGCCGGTCTCGTCGCCGCCGATGCCGCGTTGGTGCCGGCCTGGGACCGGATCGGCGACGGCCTGGAGAAGCTGGGCGTGCTCCAGCTGCGGCGCTGGCAGGACGACGTCGGCCGCTACAGCCGGCTGCCGGAGGGCAGGCCGACGAAAACGCTCGCCGCCGCGGAGCGCGACCCGCTGCTCGCCGCCGCGCTGGCCGACGCCGATGACCGTGTCGTCTCGTTCGCCATCCGCTGGATCGCCGACGAGCGAATCGTGGAGCTTCGCCCCGGCCTCGAGCGGCTCCTGGCCGCCGACAGCACGCCGCAGCTCGTACCCGCGGTGCTCGCGGCGCTCGACTGGCTCGACCAGAGTGAGGCCGACCCGCGCAAGCCGGTCGACCGCGAGGCGACCCGCCGCCGGCTCCAGGCCATCTGGCAGGATGCGGCGCGGCCGGCGCGGGTGCGGCTGGCGTCGCTGCAGCTGTCGACCGAACTCCCGCGAGGCGACGCGTTGGCGGCGGTGGCCGCGATCGCGGCCACCGCGGACGGCGCGAACGAGCCGCTCGCCCGCGAGGCGGTGCGGCTGCTCGCCGCGCGGCCGACGGCCGACGTCGCAGCGACGCTCGAGAAGATCGCCGCCGACGCCGCGCTGCCCGCTCCGCGCCGTGCCGACGCCCTCGCGGGCCTCGCTCAGCTGCCGCAGGGCGAAGACCGGCTGGCGGCCTTTAACGCCGACGCCGACAAAATCGTGGCCGCCGCCTCCCGCGACCTCGCCCGCCGCGACGCACCCGCGGGCTCGCCACCATCTGACGCGACGCAACAACCTTCTCGCGCAGCCGCGACCGACAAGTCATTCGGGCCTGCCGCGGCCGACGTGGCGGCCTGGACGGCGCGAGTGGGCGCCGGCGGCGACGCGGAGGCCGGCTGGCGGCTTTTCTTCGGAGCCAAGCGGGCCCGCTGCGCGGAGTGCCACGCCGTCGGCGGCCGGGGGGCGGCGATCGGGCCGGAGCTTTCCGGAATCGCGCGGCGGATGGGGCGAAGCCGCGTGCTCGAGTCGATCCTGCAACCGGCCCGCGAGGTCGGCCCGGCGTTCCAGCCGTACGCCGTCACGCTCGCCGACGGCCGTGTCGTCAACGGCATTTCCGTGTCGAGCAACGATCGCGACCGCACCGAGCGGTTTCTCACGGCGGAGGGCACGGAGCTCTCGGTGCCGATGGCCGACATCGAGCACCGCACGCCGCTGGCGACGTCGATCATGCCCGCCGGCCTGGAGCAGGGCCTCAGTGATGACGACCTGCGCAACCTGCTCGCCCTGCTCGAGCAGTGATTTTTCGTCGCGGGCTCCGACCGCCGGTGCTGTGCTCGGCATCCTGCCGAGCTGCTTTCCGAAAAACATCGCATCGTGCGATTTTTTCTTCGCGGGCTCCGCCCGCCGGTGCTGTGCTCGGCATCCTGCCGAGCCGTCTTCTCATCGCGCAGAAGTGGCGAGGGGCTGCCCGTGCCCTGAGAGCCGGCGTAGCTGACAAGCGCAGCCATGGATGGCGAAGCGCCGTCAGCTCCGAGTGAGCGCAGGCCCGGAGGGCCGGAGCGAACGTCCGGCGACGGGGCACGGGCAGCCCCGGCGGGGCTGCTTTCCGAAAAACATCGCATCGTGCGATTTTTTCTTCGCGGGCTCCGCCCGCCGGTGCTGCGCTCGGCATCCTGCCGAGCCGCTTTCCGAAAAACATCGCATCGTGCGATTTTTTCTTCGCGGGCTCCGCCCGCCGGTGCTGTGCTCGGCATCCT
>JBIJCD010000443.1:0-3195 GCA_044344895.1 Pirellulales bacterium
ACTGGGTAATCGAGATGGGACCCGAGGCGGGCGACGGGGGCGGCCGGATCGTGGTGGAGGGGCCGCCGGAGGACGTCGTGATCCACGCGGCCCGCTGGCGGCAGGGGCAGAAGGGATCGCGGGACGTGCCCCCGGGCCTGCTCCGCTGCCACACCGGCGAGGCGCTCGCGGCCTTCGGGCTGGGCTGAGGCCGTCGGCGCCGCCGGCCGGGAACCCCCGGGCCGGAACCTCGTTTCCAGTGGTTACCAGCGGGCCTCGAGGCCGGTGGTGACACCGTGGATCAGCACGCTGCCAGTCGCGTTGACCGCCGTGGTGCCGGCGGCCAGGTCGGTCAGCGAGAGCTGCCTGGCCGGCGTCGCCACGCCGCTGAGCCAGAAGAGGCTGTAGCCGCCACGGAACGAGAGCCAGTTCGTGATCGACCACGAGCAGTTGACGCCGGTCTCGCCGACGAACGAGACGACGTCCTTGGAGGCGGCCACCGCGACGGGCGGGTTGTTGAGATCGCTGTAGAACGTGTTCTGCGAGGCCTGGTGGTTGTAGTAGATGCCCGCCTTGCCCACGCCGTTGATGCGGAGCCAGCGACCAGAATTCCAGAGCATCATGTCGCCGCCCCACTGCCAGCCGTAGAGGTTGTTGAGCGTGCTGACGTTGAAGACGTCGTAGGCCTGCTCGACGAGCGGGGGGTCCGGCTCAGGCTGGGGCGTGGTCTGGTACTGAACGTCGTTGATGCCCAGCGACTGGCCCCATTCCACCCAGCGGAAGCCGCTGATCCAGGTGATGATGCCGCCGTCACGGTGCCGCAGGTTGACCTCGAGGCTCTGGATATGGGCGGTGCTCGTCGCCTGGGCGCCGGCGATGCTGTCGTACGACAGGCCCGCCAGATCATTCATCTGGAACGCCCCGTTCCCGTCCGCGTTCAACTGCGGGCCGACTTGCCGGGCGGCGTTGAAGCCCCACACCTGGAAGTAATTGGCTTCGATCGCCCGGCATTCGTCGCGGTTGTAAATGATCGCGTACCGCGGGGCGATCGCCGCCCTGTTCTGCAGCTGATTGACGTCGAGGACCGGTGCCTGAGTGACCGTGTCAACGTAGAGCGGCCGGCTCGGAATGTTGCCCTGCCAGAGGAACAGGGCGTCGACCTGGGCCTCCCACGTCGGGCAGCAGGGATCCTTGAGACAGACGTCAGGGCAATACCCGCCGCGGTCGCCGCTCGTCTGGCCGGAATACTGGCTCGCCAGCCAGCCCACCAGGCTGACGGGCTCGTCGCTGACACTGGCGGAGGCCTCTGGTTCCTCGACCCCCTCGGTCCCGGAATCGCCTGCGGGCATCGAGGCCGCCGGAAGCCGATTGCTGCCTCGACTATCCCAAGGCTGCGGCCGCAGGGGAGCGGGCTCCGCCAAAGCCTGGCCGTCGGAGACGAGATACGCCGCGGTGCCGAAGTCGGGATCGAAGCGGCCCGCGGGGCCGCTCGCGGGGGCCGGGCTGCGCGGCTGAGTTTGGCCGCTCCCGGCGGGAGCACGCGAAGACACACGCGGCGTTGCCTGGGGCGCGGTAGCCGGAGCCGATTCGGGCTTGCCGGCAAGGCCGAACGCCTGCAGCGGATTCCACAGGCCGGGCTTGGCCGGCGCTGATTCCTGCCGCGCCGCGGAGGTGGTTGCGGGACGAATGACTCCCGAAGCATCGGACGCTGGAGGCGCAGCGGTGGCCGCAGGAAGCGGCGCGGCGGGCGGCGACGGCGGCAGCGGCGCGGTCGCCGCCGTCGACTTCCCAGCGCCAAAGCCGAGTGCGGCCAGACCGCCGGGCTCACCGTCGGCCCGCACCAGCGTCGGAGCGGCCGCAGCCATCCCGGTGAGCAGGACCAGACCGAGCACGGGGCGGCGGCTCGCGCCGCCGGCCAGCCCGGTGGACACCGCGGCCGCACGAGCCGGGCATGTGGAAGAGTCTTCGCGGCGGACAGAAGCGTTCATATCGTTGATTTCCCCCGAGACGGACGGACCGCCACAGGAATCGTCTTCCGCCGGTAGGGGTCGTGACCAAGCGTCCTTGAATGCGGGTTCCGGAGCCTAGGTGGTCTGGCGTGTCTGCGGCCCCTTTGCCGCACACCTTTCCGGCGGCGTTTGGGTGACTTGCCCAAAGCCGGCACGAACGGCTTCTGACCCCGAAAAAATGCCTCTAAACCCTTGTGAGACACGACTTTGTCATGGATGACCCGTTCTTTGACTTGGCTGGACCGTTTCTGTAGTGTCATCCGAATCCGTCTCTATGGGGGCATGTCCGTGTTCCCAGGACGGCAGGCGTGCGGTGGCCAGCCCCAGCGATGGTGCGCCTTCTCAAGGCGGCCATGGCCGGTTGGTCGCGTGTGCGCGGTCGTTCTCCTCGTCTGCCATCGACCGTTCTTCTCCAGCAAGGTGCTCGCGCCATGGCGTTTTTCTCGTTTGACAGTCGGGGGCTCAGCCGTCGTCTCGCTCCGCGTGACCGCTCGACCGTCAGCCGCCCGGTCCGCAACCGCCGCCGCGACCGCGGCCCGGGAGAAAGCGTCGAGCGGCTCGAAGCCCGTCACCTGCTCGCGTTCGACCTTGTGGCCGCCTACGCACAGAGCACGACGCCGTTCTATGTCGCCGGCTCGAACTCGGGCACCGTAACGCTCGACGAGGCGCCGCAGCAGATCACGCTGCGGTTCAGCCCCGGCGCGACCATCGATGCGAACACCCTCGGCAACATCACGATCACCCGCAGCGGCCGTGGCGGCGACGGCTTCGGCCCGGGCGGCAGCTATCCCGACGTCGTGGTCACGCCCGGGAGCATCGCCGTCGACGACCTGCCCAACAAGAACCAGGTGATCATTCGGTTCTCCGAAATCCTCCCCGACGACTCCTACCGGATCACGATCGCCGGCGGCGCGGGCGGCCTGCAAGCCAACGGCGGCACAAGCAGCTTCTCCCAGGTTTCGCAGAGTGTCGACCTGCGGCTCGACCTCGGTGCCCAGGTGGTCTCCATCGTGCCCCAGCCGATCCTGAGGCAGAAGGTCGTCGACTTCACGTCGCTCCCGGTGGACGGGGATTTTCTCCGGGTTTCTGTCCGCGGCGGCACGAAGACGCTCGAGTTCGACGACAACTCGACAGCAGCCGTGGGCAACGTGGCGATCTCGCTGCTTAAGGCGGGTGGCGCGCCCAAGACCGCCACGGAGCTCCGTGA
>JBIJCD010000026.1:0-17097 GCA_044344895.1 Pirellulales bacterium
ACCGCAGGGGGATGCGCGGCGTTACGGCGAACCGTCGCCGGACGGCCGACACGCCCAATCTCGCTGCTCAAGAACAGTCCGTCAGCCGGAAGACCGTTGCGGAAGTGCCATTGACCGGGCTATCCTTTGATCCTGCTAAAGGCGTGTATTCCATTTTCCGGAAAATGGAAAGTGCGCCTGGGGGATTCAGCTCAACCCCTACCGCGGGGCACCGAAAGCTGCACCCGCCGATGCCAAAGCTCTATCAGTGCTCGAGCCTGATCGACGCCCTTCGAGAAGGTCGGGCCCGAGAGCGGAATCTTGCCGCTAAACTCCTCAAGGATCTCGTTAACGGGTAAGGCGGTGTCTCGCAGTGTGGCCAAGCTCATCAACGTCGATGGTCGGCTCACGCCAGAGTCGGCAGCCACCCGTCGCGGAGCGCATTCGCGCGATCATCAGCACGCGAAGTGGCTCATTGCGGTGACCGAATGTTGACCCAATAACAGTGCAAACGACGCACGAAAACGGTCAAAGGATCGCCAGTTTGCACATTCGCGTGAGACGCGTTACGATGCTGAAAATTAGGGGTTCCAGGCTTTCGAGTCAGACCCCGCCGGAAGCGGCTGGGGGTCAAGAGGTCGCAGGTTCAAGTCCTGTCGCCCCGATTTGCTGATGTCGATGAGAGGCCTGCTTGGCCCGTCGAACATGGCAAGTGCGAGTGCCGCGGCATCGATGATCTGCTCATCGTCAAACGCGGGCGACCAGCCCGCCCTTCGGGGATAGATTCGCGGCCCCTCGAGTTCGATGTTGTCGATCCCCATTTCGGCGAGCCCGTTCAACTGTTCGTTGATGAGCGGGATCGCCGCGTCGGCCAGCGAAAGGCTGGTCCGAATCAGGTCTGTGAGATGGGCGAGCTCCGCCGCTCGCCCCGAGAGATTGTCATGCATGGGCATGTTCCTTGGTGAGGCAGAGCGGCCAATACCAGTAGGCCGCTCAAGGAATATGCCGCGTTTTCATCCAAGATTTAGCTCGTCATCACGCGCTGGTTGGCCAGCGTTGCGACCGTAGGGCCGTCGGCTCAGCCACGAATCAGCTGCCGGCGGTGCCCCCCAAACCCCTTCCCGAACTTTCGTGTGGTCGCAACCCTCGGCCTTCCCATGCCCACGCTTGGACATCTCTTCAGAGAGGAGATCGACCGCTAGCTCACGGTGTGCGGCTGGAGCGCTGGACGGCGCGGGCATCAAGCTGCTCCCAGCCCGAGGTGTCGTGGTCGGAGAGTTGCCGACCGATCTCTGCTGGTACCAAGATTGGGGCAGGTCAACCCTGACCTGCCCCCCCTTAAACGAGGCCACTCCGGGAGCCGTCGTATCAGCCGTTGATCGCAATCGACACTCGCGACACGACAGTCGACCCGCGGCGACCGTCCTCGGCGCGGATCGTGAAAGCCTCAATGGTGCCCGTTGCCCCTGCCGGCGGCACCCAACGCATGCGCTCGCCGGGGCCGAGGACCGGCGGCGCCGCCCTCCAGTCGCGAGTCGGATTTCCACCGCCCAACTGCACCGCCACCCAGCGGAAGCCGTTCCACTTCTCGAGCCGCCCTGCCACGAGCGACTTGATGCGGAACCGCAGCGGGTCGCCGTCGACGTCGTAGGCGGAGGATGCCGCGAGCAGTCGCTTGTGCGTGATCACGAGCGGCTTACCGGCCTTCGCCGTCAGTGTGACGGCAGTTGCCAGGGTGGGCCGATCGTTGGCGGGCGTCACGACAATCCTGGTTTGAGCGGTGGCCGCGAGCGAACCGTCGGATACGGTGGTCGTGAGCAGCCGTTCCGCGGTACTGTCGGGGGCGGTCGTATAGGTGATCCTGCCGAGTGACTTGAAGTAGGCGTTGAGGGCGCTGGTGGTGCCCGAGAACGTGCGGGCCGTGTTCGTGCCGCCGACCGTCACGCCATACCCCGACTCGGCGTCGATCACGCCATCGGCCACGGATAGCGTGACGGTCAGATTCGGCGAGTCCACATCGGAGAATGGCGTCGCGATGGTCGCCCACGAGATACGCCCTCGAATGTCTTCGACGACCCGGAAAGTCGCCGGAGCCCGGACCGTCGGTGCATCGTTGACGGGCGCGACCGCGATCGTCGTCGCCGCGGATGAGCGGAGGACGCCAGACCCGGTCCGCTGTGCCACGCTCATGCGAAGGCCCACGGCGCCGGTGGCGTTCGCGGCCGGTCGGTAGCGGATGCGACCCGCAGGATTGGTGAAGTAGCGGTTCAGGGCGGCGATCGAGCCGGTGAACGTTCTGCTCCAGCCGGTACCGGACACCTCCACGCCGGCGGCCGACTTCGCGGTGAGGGTACCGGAGTCGACCCGGAGCACGATAGATACCCGCGTCGTCGCAGTCGCGTCTAACGCGACGAGCGGGGCGGCGGGGAAGACAAGCGCCGTCGGCACGTCTTCGAGGGCCGTGAAGCTCTCCGGTAGGCTCACGCCCGGTGCGTCCTTCACGTTCGTGACGCCGAGGATGAAAACCCGCTCGAACGACAGGCCGCCGGAGTCGGTCGCCCGCACGCGGATGGAGAGACGGGAGTTCGTCTCGTAGTCGAACGGACCGCGGGCGACCAGGAACGACCGCCGGAAGCGGCCGGTGCCGTCGCTGACGATGTCGAAGAGCCCGTTGTCATCAGCGCCGGCGCCCACGACGAAGTCGAAGGTCGAGGCGCCGGTGGTGATCGGCATCTCGTTGAGCAGTTCGCCGACGACCGTGCCCGCCGTCGTGTTCTCGGCGAGCGACGTGGCGGAGAGCGTGACGTCGCCGAACATGAAGATGCCGGCCGCGATGGTGGGCGACATCGTGGACCACGCGACGTCGCCGTCCACGACCGAGTAGCTGCTCACGAAGGCCAATGGCCGCCGGCCGGCCACGTCGAAGACGATGCCCCCGTACGTGTTGATCTGCGCGGGCGAGAAGGCTGGCAGCGGGTGGTCGTTCTCTATCTGGTTGTCGATGAGGTCGGCCAGCACACCGGGAGCGAGGCTGGCGATCGTCGCGGCGCCGAGCGACGCCCGAAGCACGGCCAGGGCGGCGGTCCGGCGGGCCGGGTCGGCCAGCCAGGCGGCCCGGCGGGTGGCGAGGATGTCGCCCACGAACACGACGATCCCGTCGCCCTCGGCGGGATCGATGTTCTCGATGAAGGGCACGCCCGCCCGCTGCGTCTCGCCGATCACGAATAGATCGGCCTCGCCGTCGATGCCGCGGAGCACCACGTGATCGCCGCCGGCCGCGGCCCGAATCAGCGTGTCGGTGCCGGGCTCGCGAGTCGCGAGTGCGTGCGGCACGAAATCGGCCCGGCCGCCGGTGACGCCTCCGGCCGCCGCCCGACCCGCGGGTCCGAAGGCGATCGTGGCGACGGCGGCGTCGCCGGTCACACGGAAGCCCGAGTCAGCGCTCAGGATCTCGATCTGGAGATACCCCGAGCCGGCGGCGATCGCCGCAGCGGATATGTCCACGTCGATCGTCGTCGACGTGCTGCCCGGCTGGAACGTCGCGATGGTCACCACGGCGCCGGTGGAGAGCGTGTAGTCGCCGCTGCTCGCCGTGCCCCCGATCCGGAAGCGGACGGCGAGCCCGGAGTCGGGCGCCGCCAGCGGTCCGATTGAGTCGAAGAGATCGAGCCGGAGACGCACGCGGCCGGCGAACGCGGGCGTGAGGGTGACTGCAGCGGGGCTCGCCGGATCGGCTCCCTCGATCGACAGGCCGATCGAGCCATTGGTGGCACGGTCGGGGGAGTCAACCAGTTTGGGGGCGAAAAACAGCGGATAGAACTCACTCCGGTACTCGTGGTCGGGCAGGGCGGCGAGCGACACGACTTCCCGGGCGAGCACGTCAATGAACAGCCGCTTCGCGCCCGCGATCGAGGGCACGAAGAGCTGCTGGCCGGCCTGCGGCACGAGGTCACTCAGCGCGATCGAGTCGTTGATCCGCCGCTCGAGCGTCCGCTGGCTGAGCACGATGCCGTCGGCGAGGTTGTCGAGGAACCCGCCGAGATGACGCTCGATCGCGGCCTCGATCCGGGCGTGTTGCTCGGGCGTGCGGACGGCTTCCACGACGAAGTCGGGCAGGATCTCCGGAGCAAGCGAGAACAGTCGCTCGGTCGGATACGCGGTCAGGATCTCCTTGAGCATCGCGCGGACGTGGGTCGCATTTTTGACGTCGAACTGGGCCGCCACGGCCGGCCGTCCCTGGTAGTCGAGCGGCGAGACGCCAAAGCGGGTTGCGATCGCGTAGCCGTAGGCGGAAAAGGCGACGATCTCCAGCTGGTCCTGCCGGGTCGGGTCGGGAAGGTAGCCCCAGGCCGCCTCGTTCGAGAAGTCGAGCCCCGACTGCCGCAGGAACTCGGTCACCGTCAGGACGTTGACGAGCTGCGAGTAGTTGAACCGCAGTTGCTCGACTCCGAGCGCGACCCGCGCGGGATCGCTCGACCCCAGTGCCACGTACTCCGAGAAGCCATCGTCGAAGAAGGTCGCGGGCACGTCCTTGACGATGCTGCCGTAGAGCGCGTTGACAAGCTGTGGAGTGACCTCGACGCCCGCCACGTTGAGCCCCGGCCGCCAGCGGAGCAGGCTCGCATACTTGAGCGTCGTCAGCAGCGTGGCGTTCTGGCCCGGCAGGCCCACCAGCGGGAAGCCAAGGTCTGAGCCCGAGATCGAGTCGGTGACGCTGATCAGCGTGCCGACGCCGTTGTCACCATGCCGGCCAACGACCACCATCCCGTCGCGCCAGTCGACGATCCCGTCACCGTTGCGGTCGGCCGCAGCCAGAGTCTCAGCCGGGAACTCGTAGGTGCCTTGCGTGTCGGTCGTGGTGCTCGGCTCGTACTCTTCGGGAATCAGGTCGAGGTTGCGGATGAGCACGCCATCGGCGTAGGTCCGCAAGGCGAGGTGCACGTCGCTGTTGATGATCGGGCCGGCGTAGGCCCGAGAACGGTCGTCGTTGGAATCGTTGTAGGCCGAGGAGCCGCCGCCGATCGGTTCCCCCGTGATGGACACCGATCCGTCGGCCAGGCGGATCACGGCGATGGTCGCGAGTGATGCGACGCCGGTGGGCGTCGCCGCCCGAGCCAGGGTCGGCCCCTCGGCGTTGGTCGAGAACAAGTAGTCGGCGGCGACGCCCGGGAGCACGAGCGTGTCGTAGCTGGTGCCACCCGCGAAGCTGCTGCCGGCCGCGAACGAATGCACGATGAAGGTGTCCCCGCCCGGGCCGCCGGAGAGCCGTAGCACCGCGTCGATCCCGGGACCGATCTCGAAGAGGTCGTTGCCCTCGCCACCGGCGGCGACGATCTCGGTGACCCCTGTAAACACCCGCTCCACGCCCTGGCTCCGCACGCGGACGCTGCCGGGGATCACGACCCCGCCCACATCCCGCACGGCATCGACGCGAAAGGTCTCGTTCACGATGCTGCCATACCACTGGCCGCCGGTGTCGCCATACCGCTCGGGATCGTCGCCGGCTGAGAGCGTGAGCACGCCACCGGCGAGCCGGGCGATGACGGGATCGGGCCGCTCTGTCCCCCCGCTGCCATCCCGCTTCCATGAGAACTCGATCGGGATCGAGATGCCGAGGATCGAGACCCGCGTGCTTACCGCGGCACTCGCCGGCCCGAACGTGACGAATGAGCGGAACGACGGGCCAACGCCGCTGCCGAGCCATCCCCAGTCGTACCGCGTGCCGCCGGCCATCTCGCCGCGGAAGGTGGTCGCGCCGGCGGCGTCGCGGGAGAGCGAGAGGGCGAGGCTGCTCGTGACCGTGACGTCGAGCACCGTGAACTGCGTGCTGCCCGACGCCGTGAACAGATACGCGCCGCTCGAGCTATAAAAGCCGCCGACGTCGAGCCGCGCGACGCCGAAGAAGTCGAGCGTGCCGCGGTCGACGCGGATCTCGAACACGTCGCCCGTGCGGAACATCCGGCCGCCGACGTCGAGCGTGAACAGGCCCAGGTCGATCGCGGCTGTCAGCCGGGCGTCGAAGTCGGTGTCGGCCCTGGCGACGGTGCCATCGGTGAACGTGACGTCGGTGGAACCCGTGTTGACGAGCAGCCGGCCGTCGACGGATGCGAGCCTCGCGGCCCGGCCACTGAGCTGCGCGTCGAGCACGAAGGCGATCTCGCCAGTGCCGGTATCGCGGAGCACCCGCACGTCGCCGCGGGCGGCAAGGGAGCCGAAGCCGACGTCCGTCTCGGCGGCGACACGCCCGCGAACGCCCTCGCGGTCGAGGAGCAGGCTCAGCGAGCCGTTGAGCGAGGTGTTCCCTGCCACGATCCGGCCGGCCCCGGTGAGCGAGACATAGCTGCCGGCGAGCGTGCCTCCGGGCGGAATCGCCGAGACGACGACCTGGCTCGCCCCGCCCGCCTTCCGCAGGGTCTCGGGGATCATGTAGGTCACATCGCGACCAGTGGTGTTGACCACGAACTCGAGGGCGTCGGTCTCGAACCGCGCGAGCGAACCGATCGCGAGGTCGTTGATGTCGAGCATCGCCCGCGCCGCCACGCCCTGGCGGTTCGCCACGACCACGACCTCGACGTCCGTCGCCACATGGAACCCGTCGGCAGGGCCGATCCGGCTCGACCCGTCGAAGAACAGGCCGATCGACGAGGCGTCGACGGCGAGGTCGAAGACACCGTCGAACACGGCCGCATCGCGGATGTTGAACGTGGCCGCGCCCTGCGTGCGGACGAGAGCCCGGTCGAAGGCGAGCACGATCGGTTCGGCAACGCCCGGCGAGGCGACCGCATAGCCGGGCCGCTGGCTCACGGTGCCGTCGGTGGCAGCGACTGTGTGTTGCGACTTGCTGAAGTCCACGGCTGCCAGGAGGGTGCTTGCCCCCGCGTTGAGGTCGAACAGGAGATCCCGCACCTCGGCCGTGAGGCCGTCGATGCCGTGGACCCGGGCGCTCGCGAGGCTCGCGTGGGCCGCCGCATACACGCCGCCCGAGAGCGTGCCCGTCGAGGCGGAGAGCATGAACACGCCGCCGAGGTCGAGGTCGTCGATCACGATTCCCGCGGCCTCGGCGTCGACGACGCTTCCGTCGATCCGGCCGGTTTGGGGATTGCGGCCCCAGTAGCCGCCGATGCCGGCGAAGGCCCGGACGTTCGCCATCGAGACGCCGAGCGAAGTCACCGCCACCTGCCGGCCATTGGTTAGGGTGACCTGCTCACCGCCCCGCTTGGCCAGGGCCAGCGAGCCGGAAGCCTGGAGAGAACCGCCGACCGTGCCCTCGAAGGAGCCCACCTCGGCGGCGACCGTCTCGCTCGCAAAGTCGAGGAGCACGGGGCGGGCCGGATCGCCCGTACCCACGGAGAGTCCGCTGCCACCGAACGCGTCTCCGGCGGTGAACCGGACCGCCGGCACCGGGAGCGCCGCCGCCGCGACTTCATAGGCACCCGGGAGCACCGCGCCGATCGCCGCGGCCAGCTGCGGCATCGTGCTCGTGTTGATCACGATCGAGACATCCTCGACCGCGGCCGTGACGATGTCGTCGGTGCCCACGAGGCGAGCCCGACCCACTTCGGCCCTGGCGGCCACGTACACCGGCAGGACGGCCGCGCCGATCGACTCCGGCAGCGTGATCCCGGAGACGCTCGTTGCCACCATGATCGCCATTCCGAAGCCTGCCTCCTCGATGGTCAGGCCGATGCGCTTGGAGTTGCCGTCGGTATCCGTCGTGGTGATTCCGGCGAAGCCGTCGAGGTTCGCCCCGCCCACGGTGATCAGGCTGACGTCGTGCTCGAGCGTGGTCGCGGTCACGCCCGGAATGAGCTTCAAGAGCCCGGGGTCGGCCTGCACGCCCCGGCGAACCTCGCCGAAGGAGAGGGCGAGCGAGCCCGAGAGCGAGAGGAAGCCGTCGACCACCAGCTCGGCCCGCTCCACCGCGGCCTCCACCCACACCTCGCGGGTGAAGTCGAGCGTGACCGCGCCGCCGGGCGTGACCAGGTCGTAGCCCGCCGGGCCGAAGGTCGCCTGAAAGTCGATCGCGCCGCTCGCGAGATCCGAGAGCCGAGTTCCGGCGTTGCGGCCCACGGAGACGCTCTCGAGCGCCGCGGTGACCGTCTCGCCCAGGCCCACGAAGGCGGCCGAGTCCATCTCGAAGGCCAGCGTGTCGAACACGTGCACGAGGTCGGTGAAGACCGCGTAGCCGACGTCGATCCCGGTGGCGGCCAGGCCGACAAAGTCGCTCGGTGTCGCGGGATCGAAGCTCGGCGTGCCCGCGCCCACGAAGATGCTCGCGTCGGTCGCGGCGAGCGACAGCACGGCGAACCGGTCGCCGATCCGCTGCGTGCCAGCGTTACCCAGGCCGGAGACCACGAGGCCGCCGGTGTGGTCGCCGATCCGGAAGGCGAGATCGCCGGCCAGATGCACGGCCGAGGCGATCGTCGCCCGGGCATCGGCAACATCGATCACGGCCTCGCCGCCCGTGCCGGCCGCAAGCGCGATCGTCGCCGACTGACCGTCGCCCCACAGACCGCCAGTCGCATTCCCTGCCCGAAGAGCCAGGCCCGTCGGCACCTCGAGCGGCCCCGCGGCGAAGTCGATCACTCGGCCGGCGAGATCGGGCGCGTTGAGCCGCACCCGCACCTCGTCGGTCGCGATCGCGAGGTTCTCCAGACCGACCGTGCGGACCGCCGCAGCCGACGCATCGACCGCTACCCAGACCGAGCCGCTCGACGGCGAGATGGCGACGACGGCGGCCACGTCGGCGTCGTTGATCGCGAGGCCCACCCGGCCCGCCCCGCTGTCACCGCGGCTGCCGGCGAAGATGTCCTGGCCGAGCGCCGCGAACGAGATCGTGGCGACCTCCTCGGCCGTCCGCGTGCCTGTAGCCGGATCGAAGACCTGCACCGTGTCGAGCTCGACCCGGAGATCGATGCGATCCTGAAACACGAGATGGTCGCAGAGGTTGACTTCGAAGTCGCCGCCGAACGTGAACAGGCTCCGTGAGCCGGGCCGCAGCCGGTCGGCCAGAGGCGAGAACGAGAGGGCGTCGTCGTACGCGATCGGCGTCGTGAGATCGACCGCCACGAGATCCTCGGGCAGCCGCACATACTCCAGCGACACGTCGGTCGCCTCGAGCACGACCCCGTCGATGCCGATGGCTGCGAGCCGGCCCACGTCGGCGGCGAGCAGCGACCATTGCCGCGGCTCGGTCTCTCCGCCACGCCCGCGCTCGGTGAACACGCCGAAGGCGAGGTTCATGTCCTCGGCCACGAGGCCGGTGCGGCCGGAGTCGCGGTCGAGCCCGATGAACCCGCCGGCGTCGCGGATGCCAAGCGAGAGGGCGTCGACCGTGGTGGTCGTGCCGTCGGTCAGGGCGAGATCGCGAACCGACGTCTCGAAGGAGAACGTGCCGGAGACCGTGGCGAGATCGAGCAGATTCGCCTGGATCGTGCCCCGGGCGGCGAGCGCGGACGAACGCATGTCGAGCGTGATCGGGCCGGCCGGCTCCGCGCCGCCGAGCGGCACCGGCACGAGCATGCGCGTGGCACTCGACCAGTCCACGGCCCGGCCGCTGCCGCCCGAGTCCACGACGTTCGTCTTCGTGTTGATCACGACCGTCGCGTCGGCGGCCGTGGCGGTGAAGGCGTCGATGCCGATGAAGCCGGCGAGGCCCGCGGTCGCCTGGGCCGCCACCCAGAACCGCTCGCTGTCGAGATCGGTGACCACGGCGAAGCCGAAGACGGCGTCCTCGAGCGTGAGGCCCATGTCGGCCACCCCGAAGAACAGGTCCGGCAGTGCCGCGGCGAGCGAGATCACCGCGGCGTCCACCTGGCTGCCGTCGTCGAGCGACACCCGGGAGTAGTCGGGCTGGATCCGGACGGTCACCGTCTCGTCGATGAGGTCGAAAAGCTTGAGCCGTGCCTCGCCCTGCAGGGCGAACCTGATCTGGGAGCCGATGCGGAGGTCGAAGCTGGCGTTCCGCACGCTGGCCTCGATCTCATCGCCGAGCGTGAAGGCCGCCGTGAAATCGGTGGCGTAGGCGGCGATGAGGTCGTTCGTCAGCCGGAAGCCGATGTCGCCCGAGACGGTGAGCACGTCGAACAGCCTCGCCGACAGGCCCTCCACGGCGAAGGCCAGGGTGCCGCCGGAGATCGCCTCGGCGAAGGTGTAGGTGGCCGGGCCGACGGCGAGCGAGTCGCCCGCGGCGACGCTCGTGCCCGCCGACACGTATTGCACGACGACCCGCTCGGCCGCCACGCCGGCAAACTCGGCGATGCTCGCGGCAAGCGTGCCACCGGAAATCTCGAAGGCCAGGTCGCTGCCGCGGATCCGCAGGCCGAGACGGCCGCCGTGCAGCGCTAGGCTCGCGATCTCGCCGGCGGCCAGCGTGGCCGAGACGCCGCTGGCCACCGCCACGAGGTCGTCGCCGGCGACGCTGAAGCCGACGTCGCCGGCGATCGCGACGAAGTCGGCGACCTGGGCGGCGAACCCGCGCACGGCCACGGCCCGCGTGCCGGCATGAATCGCCTCGCTGAAGGCGTAGCTCAGGCCGCCCGCGGAAATCGTGCGACCTGCCACGACCGATGCCGTCTGGGTGGCGAAGCGGGCAAACGCCGCCTCCGACTCGACGCCGGCGAGGTCGGCCACGGCCAGCCGCAGGGCTGCGTCACCGATTTCGAAGACCGTGCCCGAGGCATTCGTCACGAGGCCGAACCGCCCGTTCTCGACCGCCAGGCCGCCCCACTTCTCGGAGACGCCGCCCGCCGTGATCGCATCGCCCACGGCCACGAGCGAGTCGCCGGCGACCGCGAAGCCGAGACTCCCCGCAAGCGGCACGAAGCCGGCCACGTCGGCGCGGAAGCCCGCCACCGAGAAGCCGGTCGCCCCCGCCACGAGGTCGGCGGCGAACGTGTAGCTCGCGGCGCCGATCGTCAGCCGCGTCCCTTTCGTGATCGCGGCGCTGCCGGCCGAGCCGTACTGCACGACCACGCTGTCGGCGACCATGCCGGCCAGGCCGGTGATCGCGGCCTCGAAGCCGCCCCGGAGTTCCAGGGCCAGCCCGCCCCCCCGGCTGACGAGGCCAAGCGAGCCGAGTGTCGCCTTGACGTGGCCCACGTCGGGCACGGTGAGTGCCGCCTCGATCCGGCTGCCGAGGCCGACGAGCGACCGCGCGCTCCCGGAGTCAACAAGTGCGAAGCCGACGTCGCCCGAGAGCGAGACGAACTCCGGCAGCGCTGCGGTGAGCCCGGTCAGCGAAAAGGCCGTGGTGCCGGCAGCGATCGGCTCGGCGAACGTGTAGGACACGCCGCCCACGTCGAGCCGCTCGCCCGCGGCGACCGTCATCCCGGCCGACGTCGAGCGGAAGAAGACCGTCTTCGCGGTAACGGCATCCAGCCCGGCGATGTCGAGATCGAAGTCGGCGCCGCTGATTTCGAGGGCCGTCTCGCCACCGCGGATCGCGAGGCCGAACCGGCCTTCGCGGAGGCTTACTGCCGCGAGCTCGCCGCCATCGAGCGTGGCAGTGATCCCGCGGCCCACGGCGACGAATCCGGAGCCGTTGTGGCGGAAGCCGGCGCTCCCGGAGAGCGAGACGAAGTCGTCGATCGACGCCGCAAAGCCGTCGACCGCAAAGGCGATCGTGTCGGCGGCGATCGCCTTGGTGAAGGTGTAGGAGGCGGTGCCCGTGTCGAGCATGCGGCCCGCGGCGATCGTCGTGGCCGCCGAGGTGTACTGGGCGAAGACCGCGGTCGCCGACACGCTCGCGAAGCCCGCCAGCGACCCAGAGAATGCCCCCTGGCTCAGCTCGAAGGCGGTTTCGGTGCCGGTGGCGACGAGGCCGAAGGCGGCGCCGCTGACCGCGAGGAACGTTTCGGCATCCGCCGGCCCGAGCCGCGCGGTGATCCCCGTACCCACGGCGACCACGCTTCCGCCCTCGAGACTCACGCCGACGGTGCCCGCGATCGACAGGCCGCCCTCCACGGCAAAGGCCGCGGTGCCGCTCGCGCGGACGGTCCGGCCCTTCGTACCGTCGGCGGTGAGCTGGATCCCGGTGCCGCTCGTCGCCGTGGTCTCGACCTTGAGGCTCGTCTTGCCGGCCGCATAATCGACGAGGCTGCCATCGGTAGCGGCGAGGTTGAGGACCAGGCTCGTATTTGTGAGGCTGCCGGTGACGCCGGTGATCCCCGTGAGTTCGGCCAGGCCGCCGCTCCCCTGGGCCGTGATCCAGCGGCGGGCCGTCGCCCCGGGGGCCACCTGCTCGGTGACGACCGCCACGCCGAAGTCGGCGTCAGCGACCGTCACGCCGACCGCGGCCTGCGTGCCCGCCCCCGTGCCGGCGAAGCCGCCGAGGTTCTGGCCGCCGATCGTGAGCACGTCGGCCGTCACCTGTGAGCCGTCGGCGAGCGTCACCTGTTGCGAGCCGCCCTTGATGGCAAAACTGCCGGAGGCCCGCAGGAAGCCGCCGGCGATGATCTCGCCCGCGGTCACGCCCACGCCGAAGGAATCGGCGGCGAGCGTGCCGAAGGTGTAGGTCACCGTGTCGAGCGTGAACATGACGCCCGAGTAGTCGGTGGCCGTGGGGTTGGCGAAGACGCGAATCTCGTCGGCGTAGAGCGAAAGGTCTGGGCTGAGCCGCGCCGAGATCCCGGCCGAGGCCTCGAAGGCGTAGCCCGCGTCGCTTACGAGCACGCCCACCCGGCCGCGGCGGGCGGCGAGCGTGGTGCCGCCGAGGGCGATCGACCTCGTCGGCGAAGATCGCGACGCTCGTGACGACTCCACCCTCTTGAATGCCGACCGACGCCAGGAACTCGCCGCTGATCGCGATCCCCGAGCCGATCGTCGCCCGGCCGTCGATCGACATTTCGTAGCGGTCGTAGCGAGGGGCATACCGCAGGGCCACCCGGCCGGCCGCCTCCACCTCGCCGAACGTGAAGCTGCCCTCGAAGGCCACCTGGATGTCGATGCCGAAGTAGTCGCGGTTGAGCAGCATCCCGATCTGGTCGCGGGCCCCTGCGGCCGCGGTGGCGCCCGCCGCCTCCGCCACCCGCAGGGCCGCCGAGGCCCCGGGGAGGAACTCGCGGGCCACGAGCGTGAGGGCACCGGCCGTCTCGTGATCGCCCGTCTGCTCGATCTCGAACCACAGGTCGTCGGCCAGACCGAAGAGACCCTGACCGGCGACGAACTGACCGAGGACGCTGCCGTAGGTCATGATCGTGAAGCGGTCACCGACCGCGGGCACGTAGCCGGGCGAGAGTTCGAGCGCGATCGTGCCGTCGAGGATCGCCTCGCCCGCCACGACGAGCTGGTCGTGGAACCCTGCGCCCGTTCCGGGGGCGGTGCCTCCGAGGGCGAACGTGCGGACGGTGGCCGAGGTGAAGTCGACGCGGTCCACGGTTTCCAACTCGGGCACCTTCGCCTCGCCCGGCTCACCGGGCTGCGGCCGCGGCGGGTCTTCCGGGACGATCGGGTACGTGCTCGAGACGTGCACGTCTCCGGAGAGTGCCCCGGCCGTCACCACCCCGCCGCTGACGGCGATCGGCGAGTCGGCCGTGCCGATCGAGCCCGTCCGCGAGAAGAGCGTGGTCGTGACGGCGAGGGGGGTGGGCGTCCTGGTGGAGATGCCCGTTCCACCGGAGGCGTTGACGATCTCCTCCGTGGCGGCGAGATCGACCGATCCTTGCGGGGCCGCGACCGAGCCGATTCGGAGCGTGCCCGCCGGCTGGGCGATCGCCACGCCCTGCTGCCCTTGCACGTCGAGCCGCGAGCCGGCGGCGACCACGATCGGCCTCAGCACGCGGAACTGGAAACCGCCGGTCACCCTCTCGGCATCACCGCGGCGGCCGGCCAGGCCGAGTTCGAGTGCCTGGGCGGCCGAGAGCGTGCCCGCGCGGAGGTCGCTTGCGAGGATCGTGACCGGCTCGCCGATCTTGCCGACAGTGCCTTCGCGGGACACGAGCGCGACGCTCGCGCCGGTCACGTTCACCCTACCGCCCACGCGAACCGCCGGATCCCAGGGCCGCGTCGCCTCGCCGAGATCCACACCCGTGCGGGCCAGCAGCGACCGCGCGTCGAGGCCCAGGTCGGCGATTACCTGCTCCCGCTGGGCGTCGCTGAGCGTGAACGTCCAGTCGGCGTCGAAGCTCTGGAAGGCCGCGAGCGACCGCCAGTCGCCGCTGACCGTTCGGGTGAAGAAGTCTTCGAGTGCGGCGAACGACCGCGCAGCATGGTCGAGCACCTGCTGATCGGACGGCGGCACGTCGGCGGGCAGCCCGAGCGCGGCGGCGGTGCGGGCCGCCCAGGTGCCGTAGGCGGCCGCCCGCAGCTGGAGCCGGCCGTCGAACACGACGCCGTCGTTTCTCAGGGCGTGGTAGGCGAAGTAGCGGCTCTTCACGCTCGCCTGGAACGCGGCGACACCCTTGGAGATCGCGGCCTCGGTGTCGGCAATCCCTAGCTCGGCAAGAATCCGATCGATCTCGATCTGGCGGCTCGAGTTGAACGTCCACGAATGGCGGTCGAAGAGGCTTCCAGAAGCAGCGATGCCCACATGAGCCTGCGACGTGACCGTGCCGACGAGCACGTCACCCGCGATGACGTCCACATGGATCGCCCCCGGGGCCGTGAGGCTTTCGATCACGAGCGGATGCGTGGTCGCGCTTGCCAACCGCAGGGGCTCCGAGAGCGTGCCGATGCCGCCCGCGGTGCTCGCGAGCGTCAGGCGGCCGGCCCGCACGGTCGCGTCGCTCGCCGGCTCGCTCGTGGCGGCTGCCCGAATGTCGCCGCCGGCCGTGATCGTCACGCTGCCGCCGCTGGTCGCCTCGATGCTTTCGAGCACGACCGCTGCGGCGCTGCCGGCGTTGACGTCGAGCACGATGCTGCCGGCGGTCGAGAGCACCGCGAGGCGGCCGGCCTCGACCACCAGCGGGCTGGCGGCCAGGCCGATCGCCCCGCCGGCCTCGAGCACCACGCGGCCGGCCTCGATGACCGGCGGAGCCTGGCCCGGCACCCGCCTGATCTGGCCCTTGCTCGTGATCGTGACGCTCGACGAGGCGATGTCGCCCGCGATCTGCACGTTCGCAGTCGAGTTGATCGAGACGCCCTGCGAACCGCGGGCGTCGAAGGCGATCGTGATCGGATGGTCGGCCCGCACCGACTCCGTCAGCGTGACGGACGTCTGATTGGCAAACTCACCCTCCGCCGCGCGGATCGTCTGCTCGAAGGCGGCCCCAGTTCGTGTCACCACGCGGCCTGCCGTCGTGTCGCTCTCCATATCGTAGTAGCTCTGGCCATCGCCGTAGCGCCAATCGCTGCTCTGGAGGCCAGGCTGCACGATGGCCTGCCGCGTCCACTCCCAGCGGGCATCGGCGGCCGGCTTGTAGGTGAGCGTGCCGCGCAGCCGCTCGCTCGGTTCCCCGGTCAGGAGGTCGGCCGCGGCCGCTCCCCGGTAGACGAGAATCTCGTCGGCAACGGCCCGGTAGATCGTCTGCCGGGTGGCCTCGGCCTGGAGCATGTCGACGATTCGCACCGTCGTGGAGAGCCCGGTGCCCGGCGTGGAGATCGACTGGGTGACCAGCGGAAAGAACGTTAAGTTGTCGATCGCCACGCCGCCGCCGCCGCTCTCGACCGTGATCCCGCCACCGGCGGCACTCGTGTTGATAACCTTGCCCACGAGCGTCAGCCGGGCCCCGGCCGCGATGTCGGCCTCGTCGAGCAGGAGCTGCCCCGTCTCGGCGTCGAAGGTCACGCCCACCAGCACGTCACCGGCCGCCTTCGTATCGAGCTTCTCCGCCGGAATCCGCCACCTCGGGTTCGCCTGCCGGCCGGCCTGCCAGTCGGTCTGGTAGGCCGTGAGCTCCGCCTGGAGGTCCGCGGGCACGACCACCGACCGCCGCGGTGCTTCGGCGTCACCCACGACCAGGCCGCCGTTGACGTTGATCGTGTCGGCGTAGATCGCGATCTGCTGGGCGGCGATCGCCGTGGTCTGGGAGGGGCTGAGCGCGGTCTCGAAGGTTCGCGTGAGGCCCTCAGCCGGACCGCCGGCTTGGTCCCACAACTCGACGGCCTCCAATGGCGTGAGCGCACCCACCGTGACCTGCTCGGGAGGCGGGCCGCCGGTGTGGACCGCCCCCTTGACGTAGAACACGGTCGCCCCGAAGGGCACGCGGATGTCGACGTCCTTGGCGGCGATCGTGCCGAGCACTCCAAGCGAGCCGCGGGCGTTGGTGATCGAGACGAGGCCGCGGGGGTTCTTCGCGGCCTGGGTCAAAAACACCGCAGGGCCGTAGCCGCTCGAGTCGAGGGCCTGGGCGTGGGTCTGGGCGATCGTGATCGCGGGCGTGGCGGAACTCCGGTCGATGGTCCATGTGTCGGGGTCCGCCACCGTCGAGCCGTCGGCCTTCACGAGCGTGACGCCGCCGGACGTGGTGTTGGCCACCCGCAGCGAGTCGAGCAGCAGGTGGTGCGGGCTGTCGTTGGTGACCGTGATCTGGCCCGTCCGTGCGGAGAGTGTGGCGGAGCCACTGAGCACGTCCCCACGGATGTCGATCGAGCCGCCGCGGATCTCGATCGGGCTCACCCGCCAGCCGCCGCTCACGGCCGGCACCGCCGGGGCGAGCACGTTGGCGGCATCCTGGGAAAACTCCCCGGCGATGAAGGCCTGAGGATCGAAGCCGGCGTCGAACGTGGCCGTCACGGGGCGGCCCGCCAGCACCGCCGGCTCGGCGGCAATCGTGCCGGAGGAGGCGTTCGCGGGGATCGTGAGGGTCACCTGGCTCTGGCTGCCGGCGATGAACGTGCCGTTGGTGCCAAGGTTGACGGTCGAGGCGCTCGTCTTCTTCGGCGTGTCGGTCGATCGCTTGACGTTTTCGCCGCCGAAGATCTCCTTGACCGCGGCCACAATGTCGTAGTAGGCAACGGCGCCGTCGCTCGTCACCTTCGGAGCGCCCGTTTCCGCGGTGATCCGCATCCCGCCGGCGCTCGCCACGCTCGCGTCGGCACCGAAGGTCACGCTCGCCGTGTGGTCGAGCGTCGTCGGTGTCTCGACACTGATGAACATGAGCCCGCCGCCGGTCCAGGCATCGATCGTGGCCGCGAGGTTCAGCCGCGAGGGTGCGTCCGCGGCGGCATGCTCTCCGGCGG
>JBIJCD010000444.1:0-3190 GCA_044344895.1 Pirellulales bacterium
CTCATGGACGTGCTCCGCAACCAGATCATCGAGCGGAAGACGATCGACCTCGTGACGTCGCACGCCACGTTCACCGACGTGCCGTTCGAGTTCCAGAAACGTGACGCGGAGGCGGTGGATCACGCCGTCTGCGGCGTCGTCGTGGGCGAGGAGGAGATTCCGACGGCGACCCACCCGGAGCCCGCCGCACCGCGCCGCTCGTGAACGTGACCGCCCCGTCTCGAGCCCCCATCGCCCCCCGTCCCATCCGTCATCCGAGACCGCCCATGCACGATCCCGCATTCGTCCCGCACGCCTCCAGCGCCTACCGCGACTACCAGCGGCAGCGGCAGATGACGCTCGGCGACCTGCTGCTGGAGAACAGGATCATCCTGCTGCAGGGCGAGATCTACGACGGCAACGCGAACGAAGTGGTGATGAAGCTGCTCTACCTGCAGAGCGAGAACCGCCGCAAGGACATCCATTTCTACCTGAATTCGCCGGGCGGCAGCGTGACGGCCACCATGGCCATCTACGACACGATGCAGATCCTCTCCTGCCCCGTGGCCACCTACTGCGTGGGCTTGGCGGCCAGCGGCGGGGCCGTGCTCCTGGCCGGCGGCGCCAAGGGGAAGCGGTTCGCACTGCCGCACGCGAAGGTGATGATCCACCAGCCCTACGGCCAGGTCGGCGGCCAGGTGAGCGACATCGAGATCCAGGCCGACGAGATCATCAAGACCCGAGCGATCCTCAACGACATCCTGGCCCGGCACACCGGCCAGCCGATCGAGCGGATCGCCCGCGACACCGACCGCGACCGCTACCTGACCGCGACCGAGGCGAAGGACTACGGGCTCGTCGACGAGGTGCTCACCAAGCCGCCCGTGTCGCCGGAAGAAGAAGCGAAGGATTGAGACTGCCGCCGCCCACGATTGCCGACCTGCCCCGCGAGCCCCTCCCCCAGCCCCCGCCGAGACGCCGTCCATGCCCCTGATCCCGTACGTCATCGAGAAGAGCGGCCGCGAAGAGCGGGCGATGGACATCTACAGCCGGCTGCTCAAGGACCGGATCGTGTTCCTCGGCTCGCAGGTCAACGACGAGGTGGCCAACGCCATCGTGGCCCAGCTGTTGTTCCTGCAGTCGGACGACCCGAAGTCCGACATCCACCTCTACATCAATTCACCGGGCGGAAGCGTCACCGCGGGCCTCGCCATCTACGACACGATGCAGTTCGTGACCTGCGACGTTGCCACCTACTGCATCGGCCAGTGCGCCTCGATGGGCGCCGTCCTGCTGACGGCCGGCGCCAAGGGGAAGCGGCGGGCCCTGCCCAACGCCCGGATCATGATCCACCAGCCGCTGGCCGGCATGGAGGGTACGGCGGAGGAGATCATGATCCACGCCAAGGAATTCAAGAACATCAAGCACAAGCTCAATGCGATCCTGCTCAAGCACACCGGACACCCGCTCGAGAAGATCGAGCAGGACACCGATCGCGACCGGTTCATGTCGGCGCAGGAGGCGCTCGACTACCGGCTGATCGACGAGGTGATCGACCGGATGCCGGCGACCAGGGTGGAGCCCAAGGCCGGCTGACGATCCCGCGCGACGGGCGCCATCGACGAGGAGCGAGGCCGCAGAGAGACAGGCGAGACAGTCGGACAGAAGCGACGATCGGTTGCGGGCGCCCCGCCGGGGTGCCGTGAGGCGCAAGGAGGCGCGTCATGACACGATCACTGTGCCGGAAGAGCGAATTGCGCGAAGCGGTCGGCGGCGCGGCCCCACGGCGTGGGCCAGCCCCGACGCTTGCCAGCCGAGCCGTGTCGGGGGCCGGCCGACGGGTGCTCGCGGGCCTGGTGCTTGCGGCCCTGGTGCCCTGCGCCGGGTGCCGCAGCGATCTGAGCCAGCAACTGCTCGAGCGCGAGCTGCGGATGCAGGAGGACCAGATCTACCAGCTGCAGGACGAGCTGGAGGCGAAGTGCGCGCGGCTGGAACGGGTGGCGGGCGAGAACACGAGCCTGCGCCGTCAGCTGGGCTTCGCCGACGGCGATGCCACGGTCTCCCCCGGCCGGCCGGCGATGTCGCCGTCCGTCGGGCAGCCGACGCTGGTGCCACCGCCCGTGACGATCCCCGGCGGCCCCGCGGCCGGTGGCTCGCCCGGGCGCCTGCCTCCGCCACTCACCATCCCGGCATCGCCGCCGGCAGGCGCCACCCCGGGCGGCGTCGGCCCGCCGAAGCTCGAGGGCATTCCGCCCCTGCCGGCCGAGCCACGGCTGCCCGGCGCAGCGGCGCCGGCGGCCGCGCCCGCCGTCCCCGCGACCGCCTCGATGCCCGCGCCGGCCGACGTCGATCCGGCGGCCCGCCCCCTGGCGGCTGCGTCCCCGTTGGCAGGGCCACCCCCGACGGGCCGCCAGCTGTCCCACGAGGAGAGCCTGGCAGAAGCCGGCAAGATCACGCACCTGGTGGTCAATCACGCCCGCACCGCGTGCTTCGACGGCACGGGCGACGGCATCAGCGACGGGCTGGCGATCGTGGTCGAGCCCCGCGACGATGACGAGCGGCTGGTGACCGCGGCCGGCGACGTGACGATCACCGCGATCGACGACCGGGGCGGCGTGGTGGCCCGCTGGGAGGTTCCGGCCCAAGAGGCCGTCACGCACTTCCGCCGCACTTCGCGCAACCGCGGCCTGCACTTCGTGCTCCGCTGGCCGGGGCAGCCGCCGCAGGCCGCGGCCTTGCGGGTCGTCGTGACGCTCACGTCCTTCGAAGGCACGTCCTTCGAGACGGACTGCATGGTCGCCGCACAGCCTCGCGGCGACGAGGACGCCACCCGCTAGTGCATCCCGGTTTGGTGGAGCGACGGCTTCGGGGCGGCAAAAGTCTCGTCGCTTTGGGCCGAGGCGGCCCAAAGCTCCTCGAGCGTTCGCCGACCCCTCGCCTCCGTCTCCAGGTTTGCCACGTCGTCGCTACAGCCAAACCAGATGCGCGCTAGGCCGCTTGTTGCATGCCTGCAGGGATCGATGTCCGCAGCGATCCCGCGTCGGGGAGGCTGGCGGGGATCGCGGCCGTGGGGATGCAGCCTGCCGCCTTCGGCCTACAGCCCCTTGTCCTCCAGGAAGTTCAGCAGGTCGGCGACCCGGTTGGAATAGCCCCACTCGTTGTCGTACCAGCTGACCACCTTCACGAAGTTGCCCAGGCCGATCGTGTCGAC
>JBIJCD010000064.1:0-11954 GCA_044344895.1 Pirellulales bacterium
GAGATCGGCCGCGAGGGCCGTGAGGGCAAGCCCGTGGGCACGCTCTTCGTGGTGGGAGACACCCGCAAGGTGCTGCAGTCGAGCCACGCCACCGGCTACGACCCCGTGCGTGGCTACAGCCGCTCGGAACGGAAGCTGACCGACCCGAGGGTCCGCGAAGGCATCAAGGAGATCGCCCAGCTCGACGGCGCATTCGTCGTCGGCCCCGACGGCACGGTGGAAGGGGCTGCCCGCTACATCGACGCCTCCGCCGAGAACGTCTCCGTCGCGAAGGGCCTCGGCGCCCGGCACTGGGCGGCGGCGGCCATCACCCGCCGGACGCGGAGCGTCGCCGTGGCCGTCAGCGAGACCAGCGGCACCGTCCGGATCTTCCAGAACGGCGAGGTGGTGCTCCGCATCGAGCCCTTCCGCCGGGCGATGAAGTGGAAGGACTTCGAGTACGAGCCACCCAGCGGCGACTGACTTCACGAAAAACATCGCATCCTGCGATTTTTTCTTGGCGGGCTCCGCCCGCTGGTGCTGCGCTCGGCATCCTGCCTCGCTGCACACAAGCGGCGCAGCCACAGGCAGGCGCATGCCTGCCCGCAGTTGGCGTCTTGGCGGGCTCCGCCCGCTGGTGCTGCGCTCGGCATCCTGCCTCGCTGCACACAAGCGGCGCAGCCACAGGCAGCCGCATGCCTGCCCGCAGTTGGCGTCTTGGCGGGCTCCGCCCGCTGCTGCTGCGCCCGGCATCCTGCCGGGCAGTCTGTGCGCGGCGCGCGAGCGGAGGGGCTGCCCGTGCCCTGAGAGCCGGCGTAGCTGACGAGCGAAGCCATGGATGGCGAAGCGCGGTCAGCTCCGAGTGAGCGCAGGCCCGGAGGGCCGGAGCGAACGTCCGGCGACGGGGCACGGGCAGCCCCGGGCCACCACTGGCGGGTCCCTTTCGGCCCATGCCCCGTTCGGCGCCGCCCCTTTACGCCGGACGCCGCGCCGCGGAGGATTGGGGCCGACATGCCACACGCACCGCCCGCCGCATCAACCGATCCCGACCTGCACGGACGCACGGTGTGGGTGATCGACACGCTCTCGCGGGTCTACCAGCTCTTCCATGCGCTGCCGGAGATGGCCGCGCCCGACGGCACGCCGGTGTCGGCGGTGTTCGGCTTCGTCCGCGACCTGCTCGACATCATCGAGAAGAAGCGGCCCGACTATCTCTTCTGCGGCCTCGACGCCCCGGGGCCGACCTTCCGCCACGAACGGTTCGCCGACTACAAGGCCACGCGGGCCGAGATGCCGGCCGACCTCGTGCCGCAGATCCCGCTCATCCGCCGCCTGCTGGAGGTGATGGGGATCCCCTGCCTGGAGCAGCCGGGGTTCGAGGCCGACGACCTGCTCGCCACGCTGGCGGTTCGGGCGGTCGCCGCCGGCGGCGACTGCATCATCGCCACGTCCGACAAGGATGCGCGACAGCTGCTCGGCGATCACGTGCGGCTGCTGAACCTGCGAAACAATGCCCTGATCGGGCCAGACGAACTGCTGGCCGAGTGGGGCATCCGTCCCGACCAGGTGGTCGACTTCCTGTCGCTCGTCGGCGATGCGGTCGACAACGTCCCCGGCGTGCCGGGCATCGGCCCCAAGATCGCCTCGGAGCTGCTCGTGACCCACGGCACGCTCGACCGGTTGCTCGAACATGCCGACGAAGTGTCGGGGGTGAAGCGAAGGGAAAACCTCCGGCTCCACGCCGACACCGCGCGGGCGGGCCGCGAACTGATCCGGCTCGACGCCGCCGTGCCGATCGAGATTCCGTGGGAGGCGGGGCTGTGCCATCCGCCCGATGCCGAGCGGCTGGCCGATTTCCTGCGGGAGATGGGGTTCAAGAGCCTCCTGGCGAAGGTGTTGCAATCCGCTCCCGGCCGCCCGGCGGCTGGCCGTGGCCAGCCTGGCCGCCCCCAGCCCGCGGCGGAGCGGCCGGCCGATCCGACGCTCTTCGACCTCGAGGGCGAGGATCTGCCCACGGGCCCCGCGGAGCCGACCGACGAGGCGGAGGCGGCGCGGCTGGCCGCACTGCTGCGGGCCGCCGCGCCGATCGCGGTCTGCTGCGTGGCCGCCGACGAGGGCGGCTCGATCCTTTCGCCCCCGGCCGGCGTGGCGCTGCACGGCGGCGACGTGGAGGTGTGGCTCACTCCCCCGCGGCTCGCCGCCAGCGACGCGATGCGCGGACTGCTCGCCGACCCGACGGTGCCGAAGACGGGCCACGACCTCAAGCGGCAGACGCTCTGGCTCCGGGCGGCCGGCGCCGATCTGGCGGGTGGCTTCTGCGACACGATGCTGGCCGCCTACCTGCTCGATGCCGGGGAACGCAACCTGGGGCTCACCGAGGTGGCGGTGCGGCACGCCGCCGACCGGGCGGCCGTGGCGGGGATCGACCGGCCGACGTCGTCCGCGGAGGCGGTGGCGGCCTGCCGTGTCGTCGCCGACCTGGCGGCGACGCTGCCGGCGGCGCTCGAGCAGGCGGGGCTCGGCAGGCTCTTCGGCGAGCTAGAGATGCCGCTGGCAGGCGTGCTGGCCGACATGGAATACCGCGGCGTACGGATCGATTGCGGCGTGCTCGCATCGCTTGCCGCCGACTACTCGGCCAGGCTGGCCGCGCTGGAGGCGGAGATCCACGATCTCGCCGGCCACCCGTTCGCGATCGCCTCGCCGCTGCAGGTGCGGGCGGTGCTCTTCGACGAACTCAAGCTGCCGGTCGTGAAGCGGACGAAGACGGGCGCGAGCACCGACGCGGAGGTTCTCGAGGAACTCGCCCCGCTGCACCCGCTGCCGGCCCTGCTGCTCGAGCACCGCAAGTACGCCAAGCTCAAGAGCACCTACGTCGACGCCCTGCCCGCGCTGGTCGCGCCGGCCACCGGCAGGATCCACACCACGTTCAATCAGACGGTCACGGCCACGGGCCGCTTGAGTTCGAGCGACCCGAACCTGCAGAACATCCCGATCCGTACCGCCGAAGGGCAGCAAATCCGTGCCGCCTTCCTGCCGCGCGAGCCGGGCTGGCGGTTCATCGCGGCCGACTACTCGCAGATCGAACTGCGGATCCTGGCGCACCTGTCGGGAGACGCCGGCATGCGGTCGGCGTTCGCCGCGGGCGAGGACATCCACACCCGCACGGCCGCGGCCGTGTTCGGCGTCGATCAGGGCTCGGTGACGGCCGCGATGCGACGAACGGCGAAGGCGGTGAACTTCGGCATCCTCTACGGCCAGAGCAGCTTCGGGCTGGCCAAGGCGCTCGGCATCCCCCAGACCGAGGCGGCCGCGTTCATCGCCGCCTACTTCCAGGCGTTCGCCGGGGCCGAGGCCTTCATGGACGACGTGCTCGACCGGTGCCGTCGTGACGGCCAGGTGACCACCGTACTCGGCCGCCGCAGGCTGATCACCGGAGTGCGCGACCGGGCCGGCCGCCGCGCCGCCGCGGGCGGCTTCGCGCTCACGCTCCCGGAGCGGACGGCGGTCAACACGGTCGTCCAGGGCTCCGCCGCCGACCTGATCAAGCTGGCGATGCTCGGCGTCGACCGCCGGCTGCGGGCCGCCGGCAGCCGCGCCGCGCTCGTGCTGCAGATCCACGACGAACTGCTCCTCGAAAGCCCCGCCGACGAGGCGCAAGCCTCGACGAAGATCGTCGTCGAGGAGATGCGGCAGGCCATGACCCTCGAGGTGCCGCTCGACGTCTCGGTGCACACGGGATCGACCTGGGCCGAGTGCGAAAAGTAGGGGCTCCACGATGCGGCTGCTTGCAATTCGGCCGCGGGAAATCGACAACCTTCCACCATGATCGTCATCGGACTGATCGGCCGGATCGGGGCGGGAAAATCGACCGTGGCGGCGCGGTTCGCGGCGCTCGGCGCCCGCGTCATCGACGCCGACCGCATCGCGCACCAGGTGCTGGAGGAGACCGACGTGCGGCGGCAGGTGGCGGACCGCTTCGGTCCCGAGGTGCTCGACGCCGACGGCCGCGTCCGCCGGCGGGCGGTCGCCGCGCGGGTGTTCGGTCCCACGCCGGAGCATGCCGCGGCGCTGGAGGCGCTGGAGGCGATCGTGCACCCTCCGGTGCGGCGGCGGATCGCAGCGGAGCTGGCGGCGACACGGCAGCAGTCCGTGGCGCGGCCGCTGCACCGGGATGTCGTGGTGCTCGACGTGCCGCTGTTGGTGCAGGGCGGATGGGCGGAGGCCTGCGACCTGCTCGTCGTCGTGGAGTGTGCGGAGGAGATCCGGCGGGAGCGGCTGGCCGCGCGGCAGTGGACGGCCCAGGAACAGGCCGCCCGCGAGGCGGCGTGGGACCGCAAATACGCCGCCGCGCGGCTGCCGTCTCACAAAATCCTCACCGTGGAGACTTCCGGCGACCTGGCGTATACTTTGTCACAGGTCGACCGCATCTGGTCAGGACTCTCCGACTGATCGGCAGCGGCGGCCGTGGGGGGTTCGAGCTGGCCGTGCCGGCTTCGGCCTCCCCGCCAGCCATCCCTCCCTCCTCGTCCCAAGCCCTCCCCCCACACCGCACCGCGGCGGACGCCGCGGCTGGAAGCCCGCCATGTCCCGGCCCGATTCCGCTGGCCCCGCCGACGCCCCCCAGGGCGAGCCGATGTCGCTGGCCGAGGAGATCGCCGCCGAGGTGAAGGACGGCGTCGATATCAGCGATCACTACGAATCGCTCAAGAAGGGCGACTCGCAGGTGGCCGCCCTGCAGAAGATGTCGATGCAGGAGCTGGTCGACCTGGCCCGCCAGGAGCAGCTCGGTGACGTCAGCGGTGTGAAGAAGGGCGATCTCGTCTTCCGCATCCTCAAGGAGCGGGTGAAGCTCAACGGCCTGATGTTCGGCGAGGGCACGCTGGAGATCCTCCCCGACGGCTTCGGCTTTCTGCGCAGCCCGGAGCACCACTACCTGTCGTGCCCTGACGACATCTACGTGTCGCCCAGCCAGATCCGGCGGTTCGGCCTCCGCAACGGCATGAGCGTCGCCGGCCAGATCCGGCCGCCGAAGGAGAGCGAGCGTTACTTCGCGCTGCTGCGGGTGGAGGCGATCAACGGCGAGGATCCGGGCAAGCTGTCGACGCGAGTCTTCTTCGACGACCTGACGCCGCTCCACCCCGACGAGCGGATCGTGCTGGAGACGACCGCAGAGGAGACGGCGACGCGGGTGCTCGACCTGATCGTGCCGATCGGCTTCGGCCAGCGCGGGCTGATCGTGAGCCCGCCACGGGCCGGCAAGACGATCCTCATGCAGAAGATGGCCAAGGCGGTGCTCGCCAACTATCCCGAGGCCTACGTCGTCATGCTGCTCATCGACGAGCGACCGGAGGAAGTCACCGACATGGAGCGGCAGGTGAGCGGGCCGTCGTGCGAGGTGATCAGTTCGACCTTCGACGAGAATTCGAGCCGCCACGTCCAGGTGGCCGACATGGTGCTCGAGAAGGCCAAGCGGCTCGTCGAGTACGGCCGCGACGTCGTCATCTTCCTCGACTCGATCACCCGGCTGGCCCGGGCCTGGAATTCCGAGGTTCCCAACTCAGGCAAGATCCTCTCCGGCGGCGTCGATTCCAACGCCCTGCAGCGGCCGAAGCGGTTTTTCGGCAGCGCCCGCAAGGTGGAGGAGGGGGGCTCGCTGACGATCATCGCCACGGCCCTGGTCGACACCGGCAGCAAGATGGACGACGTGATCTTCGAGGAGTTCAAGGGCACCGGCAACAACGAGATCGTGCTCGACCGCCGGCTGGTCGACAAGCGGGTCTACCCGGCCATCGACATCAACCGCTCTGGCACCCGCCGCGAGGAGATGCTGCTGGAGCCCGACGAATACCGGCGCATCTGCGTGCTGAGGCGGGTGCTCTGCGAGATGAACCCCGCCGACGCCATGGAACTCCTGATCAACCGGCTGGCGAAGACCAAGTCGAACGCCGAGTTCCTCGCCAGCCTCAAATCGTGAGCGTTCCGTGATGCGCCAGGAGGTGAACGTCGTCGCGGGCCGGGCCGACAGGCTGCCTCCCGCGGCGCGCGTGGCGGTCGTGGTGTCGCGGTACAACGAGCCGGTCACGCGGCGGCTGCTCGACGGTGCGGTGGCGACGTTCGTCGCGGCCGGGCTGCCGGCCGACCGCATCGACGTGGCGTGGGTGCCGGGATCCTTCGAGCTGCCCTTCATCGCCGACGCAATGGCGGCCGGCGGCCGCTATGCGGCCGTGCTCTGCCTGGGCGCCATCATCCGTGGCGAGACGACCCACGACCAGCACATCGCCCGCGCGGTGGCCGGCGGCATCGAGGCGATCGCCCGCGCCCGCGGGC
This sequence comes from Pirellulales bacterium, assembly GCA_044344895.1. GTDB lineage: Bacteria > Planctomycetota > Planctomycetia > Pirellulales > UBA1268 > CAMCQY01. The sequence continues at coordinate 6,307 of JBIJCD010000064.1, forward strand.
TCCCCGTCTTGTTCGGCGTGCTCACCTGCGATACGCTCGCGCAGGCGTATGCCCGCGCCGGTGGCGATGCCGACGACCGGTTCGCGGGCAACAAGGGGGCCGAGTGCGCCGCGGCCGCCATTGAGATGGTCACGCTGCTCGGCAGCCTGCGCGAGCTCGGGGCTGGCGGGGCATCCGCAGCCCGCTGACCCTGCCGCGCGACTTCCGCCTGCACACGACTCCCTCCCGTCACACGAGCCCGGACCACCGCCGACATGCCCAGCCGCCGCCGCGCCCGCGAGATCGCTCTGCAGTCGCTCTACCAGATCGAGGTCAATCCGGCGGTCGGCGCCGAGCAACTGGAGGGTTTCCTGGTAGGCCGGCTCCGCGCGCCGCCGCTGGTGGAGTTCGCCCGGACGCTCGTGCAAGGAGTGCTCGCCGAGCGGGCGGATCTCGACGCCCGGCTCGACGCCCGCAGCGAGCATTGGCGGGTGTCGCGGATGGCGGCGACCGACCGGGCGGTGCTGCGGATCGCCGCTTTCGAGCTCCTGCACACCGACGTTCCCGGCCCGGTGGCGGTGAACGAGGCGATCGAACTGGCACGCCGCTACGGCACGGCCGCCTCGCCCCGGTTCGTGGCGGGCATCCTGGGGCGGATCCTGGCCGACCGCGACGGCCTTCCCGCAGGCACCCCCGCGGCCGCATCCTGACAGGAACGCCCGCCATGGCACTCTTTCGCTTCGGACGCACGCCCCGGACCGATGCGCCTGATACGGCCACCGAGAGAGCCGCTCAGGACGCCGCTGCCGAGCCCACTGCGGCGCCGGGCCTGCTCGACCGGCTCCGCGCCGGGCTGGCGAAGACCGCCCGCGTGCTTGGCACCGACGTTCGCGACCTGTTCAAGCGGGAGGGTCGGCTGGTCGACGACGGCTTCCTCGAGGAGCTCCGGGCCGCCCTGGTCCGCACCGACATGGGTCCGGCCGCCGCCGAGGCGATCGTCGTCGACGTCCGCGAACGGCTCCGGGCCCGGGTGGTCGACCCGGAAGTGGTGCTCGACTCGATCCGCCGGCAGCTGCTCGGCCGGCTCGAGAAGACCGGGGCATCGCTCGCAACGGCGGACTCCGGCCCGACCGTGATCCTGGTGACGGGCGTCAACGGATCGGGCAAGACCACGTCGATTGCCAAGCTGACCCGGCTCTTCACCCGGGACGGGAAGCGGGTGGTGCTCGGTGCCGGCGACACGTTCCGTGCGGCGGCCGTCGAACAGCTGGCGATGTGGGCCGGCCGGCTCGGGGCCGAGATCGTTCGCGGCGAGCCCGGCAGCGATCCGGCCAGCGTCGCCCATCGCGCCGTGGCACGGGCGCTCGAAGGCGGCTTCGACGTCTGCATCATCGACACGGCCGGGCGGCTGCAGACGCAGTCCAACCTGATGCAGGAGCTTGCCAAGATCCGCCGCGTGATCGCCAAGCAGATTCCCGACGCACCCCACGAGACCCTGCTCGTCATCGACGCCACGGCAGGCCAGAACGCCCTCTCGCAGGCGAAGGGATTCAAGGAGGCGGCGGGCTGCACCGGCATCGTGCTGGCCAAGCTCGACGGCTCGGCCCGCGGCGGGGTGATCGTGCCGGTGACGGAGCAGTTCGGCCTACCGGTGAAGCTCGTGGGCCTGGGCGAGTCGGCCGACGACCTCGAGGTGTTCGTGCCCGAACGTTTCGTGGCGGCGTTGCTCGAGGGAGCGTTCGAACCCGCCGCCTGAGCCGCGTTTCCGCCCCACCGCCAATCTCGGCAGCTGTGCACGGGTTCCGCGGCCGGTACGGCGGCCCCTGTTCGGACGGCCCGCCGGGAGATTGCCCCAGCCGGCAAAGTTCGCCGAGCCGCACGGTCCGGCTGCGGAGACCTTGCGGCGTCGACATCGCTGCCGGGATTCCGGGCGGGTGGGTGGTCGATACGCAGTAGAAGTAGGGGGGGGGTGTGGTTTCGTGGCGGCGAAACCGTAGGCGCACGTTTCCCCATTGCAACCATGCCGGGTTCGTCGCGGCTGTCGCGGCGCGTCCACCACACCACAGGATTGGGAGCCCTCAGGATCATGCGATCACTCACCTTCAAACTGCCGCTCTGGGTGGCGGCCGGGCTGCTGACGACCAGCACCGCGCTCGCCCAGGCGCCCGTCGTGCCGAATGTTCCCCAGGAAGACGCCTACCAGCTGCGGGCGCTGCCGCCACAGGAGGCGCAGGAGGAGGCCGAGACGGCCGTCCCGAACCGGTACCTCGAAACCGAATTCCTCAAAGAGAAGGGCATCGCCACCTACGGCTGGATCGACGCCGGCATCGGCGCGAACAACTGGGGCAGCCCCTGGAACGGGCCGATCACGTTCAACGACCGCAACTGGCAGGGCCAGATGAACCAGCTCTACCTCGTCAACGAGAAGGTGCTCGACACCGAAGACGGCGGCTGGGATCTCGGCGGTCGCGTCGACCTGCTCTACGGCACCGACTACGTCTTCACCACCGCCCGCGGCCTCGACGGCAACCTGCTCAACCAGGTCGTCCCGGGCCAGCCATCGTGGGGCAACCGGTACTACGGCCTGGCCATGCCGCAGTTGTATGGCGAGGTGGGCTACAACAACCACGCCGTGAAGTTCGGCCACTTCTACACGATCATCGGGTATGAAGTGGTGCCGGCGATCGGCAACTTCTTCTACACGCACGCCTACACGATGCAGTACGGCGAGCCGTTCACCCACACCGGCATCCTCGACACCTGGAAGGCCAACGACCAGCTGACGGTGTATGCCGGCATCACGAACGGGTGGGACAACTTCAGCGATCCCATCAATAGCATCCCAATCGTGAACTCGACCTACCCGGGCGCCAACAGCAATGCGGCGTTCCTGGGCGGCATGGCGTTCAAGAGTTCCGACGAGAAGCAGGCCCTGACCATGACGGTGTCGAGCGGCAACGAGCCAGTTCTCGGTGCGCTGGGCCCGGTGAACCTCGTCGGCAACCGGTCGATCATGAGCACGGTCTACACCAACGAGCTGAACGACAAGTGGACCTACGTGTTCCAGAACGACAACGGCTGGCAGTTCAACGCCGGTTCGCTCGCCGTCCCGCTCAGCAGCGGCCGCGGTCAGGGAGGCACGGCCCAGTGGTACGGCATCAACCAGTACCTCTTCTACAACATCAGCGACACGCTGATCGCGGGTATGCGGCTCGAGTGGTTCCGCGACAACAACGGCTACCGGGTGGTCTCTGGCCAGCGGAACTTCGCGTTCGGCCTGCCGCCGGGAACCAGCAACTGGCGGGGCGGGTTCGCCGGCAACTTCTGGCAGGCCACGTGGGGCCTGAACTGGAAACCCACCAACAACTGGATCATTCGGCCGGAGGTGCGGTACGACTGGTACTCGCCGGACAACGTCAACAACCCGACGCTGCCGTTCGGCCGGAACTACGACGAGTACGGCCAGCTCTACGGCGGCTGCGACGCGATCTGGCAGTTCTAATTGTCCCGCCTGCGGGGCCATCCATGGCCCCCGCAGGCTCCGGCTGGGCACGGACCTGTCCGTGCCCAGCCACCCGATGCGGCGAGCCTCCAGCTCGCTAGTCCACACCTGAAATCGCGCGGGGCCCGCCGGAAACGGTGGGCCTCGCCGTTTCATCCATGGCCCCCGCAGGCTCCGGCCGGGCACGGACCTGTCCGTGCCCAGCCACCCGATGCGGCGAGCCTCCAGCTCGCCAGTCCACACCTGAAATCGCGCGGGGCCCGCCGGAAACGGTGGGCCTCGCCGTTTTTCCGACGCCGTCGGCCGTGGCTTTCAGCGCGGGCCGATCGAGTGAAAGGGCAAGTCGCACTGCTCCGGCGAGTGGATGCCGACCACGCTTCGGCCTGGCCGCACCCATGAGCGGCCGGGAACAGTGCCCCGTGCACAACCGGCCTCTGGCGGCTCTCGGGCCCGCTACGGACAGCCAAATCGGTGGCCGCGAATGGTCGTAAGTCCTTAAAACCGGTCGCAACAAGGGCCCATCGGAAGAGCAGGGAAGATGGGCGATCTGGGGACCTGTACGGATTTTTGCGGTGCCGCTAGGTTCCATGCCTGGATTTCAATGATTCCCGGCGTGAAACCGTAACGAAACCTCTTGAGAACGTCTCCGTCTGCCCGATGACAGTGGGGTCGTTCGTGGGGAGAAGCATATGACGACCGTCAGCACGGTAGGCCGTTTTGGCCTCCTCTTCGCCACGCTCCCGTCTGCGGCTGAAAAAGTCGCCTCAAATGCCATGGTTTTCGTGAAAAGCCTCGCCCTTCTCGCCGCGGTCCTGATGGCGACGGCCGGCGGCTCGGCCCAGGCCTCCGATCGCTGGCTGACGAGCTACGAGGCTGCCATGGAGACGGCCCGGGAGACCGGCCGCCCGGTGCTCACGATCTTCACCGGCAGCGACTGGTGCCCCCACTGCCGGACGCTGGAAGACAACGTCCTCGCCAGCGACGCCTTCCTGGCCTGGTCCGAGGGCCGGGTGGTCCTCCTCATGATCGACCTGCCCCAGCACGGCATCTCCCAAGCCGTCCGGTCCGAACGTTCTCAGGTCTGCATCAAATATGGCGTCCGGACGTTCCCAAGTGCCCTGCTGATCGGTCCCGACGGCCAGAAGATCGCCCTGCAAACCGGCTATTCGGGCGTGCCTGCCGACACCTGGATTGCCCATTTTGACGGTCATGTGCCGGCACAGCCCCAGCCCGACAGGACGAGCGTCAGCAAGGTGCTGCCATCGCTCGACAAGGCGGTTGAAACGGCCAAAACGGCCAAGCGGCCGATCCTACTGCTGGTGTCCAAGTCGGGGGATTCCGCGGCCTCTTCCCGGGTGGCATCTCTGATGAACGACCCTGAATTCGATGCCCTCGCCCGCGAAAACTTCGTCGTGGCCAGCGTGCCCCCCGCCGACGAGAGCGGCTCCCAGACCGACCAGACGATGGAACAGCTGCTCGGCGGCGTCGATCTGGCCCCGGAAGCCGTGGAACTGATCGTCACCGACGACGGCCAGACCCCGCTGTTCAGCCAGTCGGCGGCCCAGCCGCCACAGCGGATCGTGAGCGGCCTGCGGCGGTTTCTGGCGGCGCGGCAGTCGGCCCGAACCGTCAGCCAGCGGCGGTAGAGCAGCCGTCATCCGCCTGTTCCGAGGCCGCAACCGACGGCGGAGCGGCCGGCTCGGCCGTGCGAAACCGGGCCGCCTCGGCGTTGAGTTCGCCGATCGAACGCCGCAGCTCGTCGAGCGACGCGGAGAACACGGCGAGCGAGGCGGCCGACTCGCCGGCCCCGGCCCGCAGCGACTCCATGGCATCGCGGATCTGCCGGGCGCCCTGCGACTGGGCCTGCATCCCCTCGTGCACGTTGTCCAGCGACCGGGTGACCGACTGCACCGGCTCGATGATCCGCCCGAGCTTCTCGCTCACCCCCGCCACGTCGCCGATCCGCCGGCTGACCTCGTTGCGGAAGCGATCCATCTCCATCGTGCCGCTGGAGACGGCCGCCTGCATGTCTCGGACCATGCGCTCGATGTCCTTGGTGGCCAGCGCCGTCTGGTCGGCGAGGCGGCGGATCTCCTGGGCCACGATGCGGAAGCCCCGCCCCGACTCGCCCGCCTTCTCGGCCTCGATCGTAGCGTTGACCGAGAGC
>JBIJCD010000446.1:0-3170 GCA_044344895.1 Pirellulales bacterium
CGCGGAAGTGCCATTGGCCGGGCTATCCTTTTGTCAAAGAAGGGCCTGGTGAACCCGCGTTTTCGGCCGCGAAATCACCCCCGTGGGCGGCCGAAAACTTTTTTCGGGAACCTTTTTCCGAGGCGGTGCCTCCAAGAACTGCCCGGCGACGCGGAGCCGTCCAGGCCGGATGTTGAAAGCCCCCCGAGGAGATCGGCCGATGCGAATGCTGCAAAGCGTTTTCCAGTGTGGCCTCCGGGCCGCGATCGCCGCGACCTGCGTGGGCCTGTCGACGGCCGCGCTGGCCGACAGGGCCCCGCCGGATAAGATTTCGGCGGCCGTGCCGGTGGCCGAGAAGATGGATCGCTCCGAGCCGCTGCCGCTGCGGCTGGAACGGGATGCCGAGTCCCCGACGCATCGGATCGTGATCCCGAAGGCCGTGCTCGCGAAACTCGCCGGCGACCTGCCGGGGGCCGACCCGATCGCGTCGGTGACGCCCGCCCGCAGCATCGCGGCGGCACTCGCGCTCTCCGCGGCCGTGGCCGTTGGACTCGTCGCCTCGCGGCGCGGCCGCCCGGGCAGGCTGGCGGCCGTCGTGCTCTGCGGCCTGGCGGCGACCGGTGCGGGCGGGCTGCTCACAGGCAACCTCGCATTCGCCGACCTGGCAGCCCCCGGGCAGCCGCGCGGGTCGCGGCCCCGGCCCGCCGCGGCAGCCCCCGCGTTCGTCACGCTCGCCCAGGGCGGCAAGGTGATCCTCGAGATCGGGGAGGCCGGCGGTGACGCCGTTATCCTCGTCGTCGGCACCGAGGCGGTCGACACGGATCAGAAAGAGCCGCAACGCGAGCCCCGTGGTAGCGTCGCACCTCCGCCGGGCTGACCTGCTGGAGCAGCCTCCGTGGCGACCCTTCTCCACCCCACGGCACGTCCGCGACCCGCGTCGCTCGCCGCCGACCCGGCGGCGGCGTTCGCGGCCGCCGCGCTCGTGGTCATCGCCGCGGCGGCCCTGCTCGCCGGCTGTTTTCCGATCGGCTTCTCGATCGCGATCGTGTTCCTCTTCGCCGGACCGCACAACTGGCTCGAGGCCCGCTACTTCATGACGCGGATGCCGGCCCGCTGGGGCCGGCTGCGGGGGTTTTTCATGCTCGGGATCGGCGGCGTCGTAGCGCTCGCCGCCACGATGATCGCCATTCCCTCGATCGCCGCCGCCCTCGGCGACGGCCGCGAGACATGGCTCGTGCTGCTGGCGGCCTGGAACTCCGCCCTTGTCCTCTGGGCCGCGGCGCTGGCCTCGATCCGCCGCCGGCAGAACCCGCGCCGGGCGTGGCCGTGGCTCTGGCCGACGGCCTTGACGCTCGTGGCGGCGGCCTGGCTCTGGCCCGTGGGCTGGGGCATCGGCCTCGTCTACCTCCATCCGCTGCTCGCGCTTGCGTTCCTCGACGCCGAGATCGGCCGACGGCGGCCCGACCTGCAGCCGGCCTACCGCTGGTGCCTGCTCGCCGTGCCCGCGGCGCTTGGCCTGCTCGCCCTGCGGCTGGGGCCGGCGGCCGACCTGCCCGGCAGCGACGTCCTCACCGCCCAGATCACCCGCCACGCGGGGGCCGGCGTCGTGCCCCATGTCTCGACGCACTTCCTCGTCGCCGCCCACACCTTCCTCGAGATGCTGCACTACGCGACCTGGTGCGTCGCGTTGCCGCTGCTCGCGGTGGGCGGCAGGCCGTGGCAGCTCGCCGGCGTGCCACTGGCGCGGCGGTCGGCCGCCTGGCGAGCGGGCCTGGTGGCCGTGCTCGTCACGGGCGGCCTCGTGGTCGCGGCCTTCTGGGCCGCCTTCCTCGTCGACTATCCGCTCACCCGCAGCCTGTACTTCACCGTGGCGCTCGTCCACGTGCTCGCCGAGGTGCCATTCATCCTCCGGGAGGCGTGACGGCATGCCCCCCGATACCGCGGCGCTGTGGCGGTTCCTGCCGTGGGGCTACCTGTTCACGGTGGCCGTCGAGCTGCCGATGCTGCTCGTCGGCCTCGCGCCGCGGCACTCGATCCGCGACCGCGTTCTGGCCGGCCTCGCGCTCACGGCTTTTACATACCCGATTGTGATCTGCGTCTTGCCGCCGCTCGTCTGGGAGCCGTGGGGCCGGACGTGGTATCTCGCCGTCGCAGAGACGTTCGCCCCGCTGGCGGAATGCCTGCTCTTCCGCCTCGCCTTCGGCCCGGCTCCTGAACGCCGCTCGGCGTTGCGCGACGCCGCCACGATCGTGCTCGCGAACCTGCTCTCCTTCGGCTTGGGCGAGGCCTGGCACGCGGCGACGCAGAGCGCGTGATGCGCCGTGGCGGCGAACCAGAGCCGTCACGGCACTGACCGTCGGAAACGTCGGGAAGCGGCGCGATGCCGTGACCAGCGGGCACGCCGAGGCCAGGCACGACGCTGAGGATTGCGGCGGCACACACGCACGATCGCGGCCCGGCGCCGCAGAGGCATGTCGAGCAATCGCCTGCCTTCGTGGCCGAGGTTCTCTTCGCCGCCACCCGCACCCGCGACCTGACGGTGAAACGCGACCTCAACGAAGCACACGGGGTGCGCTGGTATCTGATCGGCGATCCCGACGAGGGCCGGTCGTCGCTCTTGCGACTGGGCACGACGGGCCGCTACGAGGCTCTTCCAGCGGCCGGTCCGCAGGAGATCGCCCTTTGCCCAACCTGCACGCTCGCGATCGACATTCACGGCCTCTGACCGCGGCCGGACGCAAGGTCACCACGAAGCCGCCAGGCGGCCCGACTCGGAGAGAGTCGGCGCCGACACGAGAAAAACGCCACTCAAGATGGGCAGCGCGGGCGACCCGGGAGCCGCTTTCTGGGCCGGGGCAGGCCTGGGCGGCGGAAGCAACCCGCTCACGAGTCGCTCATCCGTCGGGTACTGTTCGCGGAAGCGCCATTGGCCGGGCTATCCTTCGCTTCACCAGACTGCCTCATACGCGTGGCAATCGGTTTCCGGTGAAGCGCCGCCTATTCCCTCAGCTCACGCTTCGGGCTTCCCGGCACCGGGCATCTGCCGCCATCGTCGCTCCTCGAAGCTCAGGAATCGTCCCGATCACGGCTCGGCATCGGCACCGCCCAGGTGGGCCGTGTCGTTGAAGGCCCGCAGTTCGGGGCCGGGCCATTCGAGAACCGACACCGAGCAGTTGTCGAGCGCCGGCAGT
>JBIJCD010000065.1:0-11895 GCA_044344895.1 Pirellulales bacterium
GAACCGGCTCGTCACCGGCCTCGGACCCGTGCTCGACCACGCCGCCCGCCGGCGAGTCGCCATCGGTTTCGAGCCGGAGCCGGGCATGTTCATCGACACGCTCGCCGGCTACGGCCGGCTGCTCGAGCGGCTGGGCCGGCCCGATCATCTCCGGCTCACGACCGACATCGGCCATCTCGAGTGCATGGGGGAGCGGCCGCTCGGTGCCGTGCTCGCGGCCTGGCTCGACCGGCTCGTCAATGTCCACGTCGACGACATGCTCGCCTGCCGCCACGAACACCTGCCGCTCGGCACGGGCGACGTCGATTTCCCCTCCGTCCTCGCGGCGGTGGCCTCCGGCGGCTACCGTGGCGGCCTGCACGTCGAACTGCCGAGGCAGTCGCACCGCTGGTTCGACACGGCCCGCGAGTCCGCCGCATTCCTCCAGCCGCTGCTCTCCGGAAGGCACCCCGCATGACCACCGCATCGATCCCGCACGTGCTCCTCCTGTCGATTCCGGGACTGCGTCCCGAAGACCTGCCTCGGATGCCGTTTCTCCAGTCGCTCGCGGCCAGCGGCGGCTGCGTGCCGCTGGCGCCATGCTTTCCTGCGGTCACCTGCCCGGTGCAGGCCACGCTCACCACCGGCGTGCCCCCCGCCGTCCACGGCATCGCGGCCAACGGCGTCTACGACCGGGCCGCGCACCGGCTCGAGATGTGGATCAGCCCCGACTCGGTGCACCGCCGCCCGCGGCTCTGGGACCAGCTCAAGTCGGTGCGGCCCGAGCTGCGGACGGCCGCCTGGTTCCTGCTGCAGTCGAAGCACGCCACCGCCGACCTCGTCTGCCTGCCGGCGCCGAAGCACAACCCCGACGGCACCGAGACGATGTGGTGCCACACGAATCCGGAGCCGCTTTACGCCTCGCTGCGGCAGTCGCTCGGCGATTTTCCGCTGCACAAGTTCTGGGGACCGATCGCGGGGATCGAATCATCCCGCTGGATCGCGCAGAGTTTTCTCGAGGCGGCACGGCCGGCCCCACCGCACTTCGCCGTGGTCTACCTCCCGCACCTCGACTACGCCGCCCAGCGGACCGGCCCCGACAGCCCGCCGGCGCTGGCCGCCTGCGGCGAACTCGACGCCGAGATCGCCCGCCTCGTCGACGGCCTCGGGGCGATGGTGGGCCGCGACCGGCTCACGGTCCTGGTAGCGGGCGAATACCGTATCCGGCCGGTCACGCATACGCTCTTCCCCAACCGGGTGCTCCGCGAGGCAGGCCTGCTGGCCGTGACCGACACGCCGGAAGGCGAACTGCTCGACATGCGCGCCAGCCGAGCCTGGACCCTGGCCGATCACCAGGTGGGCCACGTCTATCTGCGCAAGGGAAGCGGCCCGGAACTCGTCGCCGAGATCGCGGCGCTGTTTCGGGGCAGGGCGGGGGTGGCCCGCGTGCTCTCCGGCGAAGAACTCGTCGCGGCCGGCGTGGCCCCCTCGGCCCCGGACGGGGCGACCCGCTGCGGCGACCTGGTCATCGAGAGCGCCCCGGACAGCTGGCAGGCCTATCCCTACTGGCTCGACGACGCCAAGGCTCCGGCCTTCGCCCGCACGGTCGACATCCACCGCAAGCCGGGCTACGACCCGGTGGAGCTCCACATCGACCGGGCAAAACTCCCGGCCGTGAGCATCCCGCTCGATACGTCGCTCGTGAAGGGCTCGCACGGCGGCATCGACGCCACCGACGCCCATGAGACGATCTTCATCGCCTCGCGGCCGGCAATCGCCGATCGCCCGCTGTCGATGCACGACATCGCGGGAATCGTGAAGCGGATCTTCGGCGTCTGAATCGCGGCGGCGATGGCTCGAACGCGATCGAAAGCGTCACGCCCACTCGGGCGGTGGCTCGATCGCCTCCGCGGGGCGATGGCCGCAGTCCTTGCGGCCCGAGCCGGCCAGACGGCTCGTGGCCCGCACCGTCATGTCGCCGTCGCAGGCCACCTGGCAGGAAAGCCGCAGCCCTTTCTGCCCCGCCAACCCCTTGGCGGCGAGGACGTCCTTCTCGGCCTTCGTCATCCGGCCCGGCTCGCCGGCGATGAACTCGACGCGGCAGGTGGTGCACCGCGCCACGCCGCCGCAGGCGTGCAGCTGATCGATGCCGCACTCGTCGACGAGCGCCGTCACCAGCCGCTTGCCCGCCGGCACTTCGAACGTTCCCACACCCTCGACCGTCAGCTTTGGCATCCGCTGCTCCAGTGCGTGAAAAGAAAATACTCTCGTGACCGCAGACAGTCTTCGCGACGACCCGGTGTCCGAAATGGACTCCGGACTCCCGCCCCGACGGCTCAGGTCTTGGCCGGGGCGGCCGGCACCGGTGCGCCGGCCGCCGGCTGCTTCGCCGGCTGCGGCTTGGGGGCCTGCTTGGCGGGCTTGTCGTCGAGGTTGGCGGCGAGATCTTCCGTCGTCACCGCCGACACCACGCCCTCCGCCGGCACGTCGAGCCCGGCCGTCCAGACCAGCGCGTTGAGCATGAGCCGGCGGAAGTCGTCGTTGGACCAGTTGCGGTGGAAATGGGCGCCGGTGCAGCCGAAGCCGCGGCCGCCGTCGGGCCGCTCGTAGGCCCAGGCCAGCACCTCGCGGCTGCCCTTGCCGGCACGGACGGCGGGATTGTTGCTGTGCGGGCCGTCGGGCCGCTCCCGCGTGTTGTCGGGCGGAACCGCCGACAGGATCGCCGTGACGCCGTTCATCGGCTCGCGAAACCGCATGTGGTAGTACCACTCGTCGTTCGTCTCGAACGGCTTCACGCCCCGGGTGATCGGGTGGCCCTGGGCCAGTTCCGTCTTGGCCAGCGTCCAGTGCGGGTTGACCGACCAGTGCGGCTCGAAGTAGCCGCCCATCCAGGTCAGAAACTCCGGCCCACCCTTTTCCTTGGGCACTTCGACCGCATAGTGCAGGCAGGCCACGCCCACGCCCCGCTTCGCCAGCGCGTCGATCTGTGCCAGCCGGCTGCTCTGCAGCACCGGATGGCCCGCGCCGCCGTCGGCGAAGAAGAAGATGGCGTCGGCGTTGTCGAACGCGGTCGGATCGGTCGGCCAGCCGCCGGTGTGCGTGGCGGTCACCAGCTTCGGACCGCCGGTCGCGGCGGCGGCGTCGAGGCACTTCTCCAAGAGCATGCAGCCCGCCCGGAACTCGTGGTCGCCCGGACCGTGGCTCGGCCTGCCTGCCACGAGCACGAGCTTCTTGCGGCCGTCGGCGAGCTTCGTCCGCTTCAGGCGGATGTCCTTGAACTCCACCTTCATCGGCGGCCCCGCATGGAGCTGCAGGGCGAGGATCCCCTCGGCGGCCCGCTTGCCCTCCTGCTCATCGACCGTTTCCGACATCAATTGTCCGTTGATGAAGTGCTGGAGCTTCGGGCCCTTGGCCACGATCCGATACTCGTTCCACTCGCCCTGCTTGATCGCCTTCTGCAGGTCCTCGGTCTTGCCGATCGGCTCGCCCATCGTCTTCGCGCCGTCGGCGGCGATCGTGACCCGCTCCCCTCGCTTGGCGAGGATGCCGCGGCCCCTCTCCTCGTAGAGGATGCCCGAGTAGGTCGTGCCGGCCTCGAAGTCGCCCTGGTAGCCGCCCACGACCGAGTCGCCGAGATCCTTGCTGCGGTACTGAATGCCGCTGTTGCCGCCGGTGATGCGGTAGGAGAGCGCGAGTTCGAAGTCGTCGACCGTGCCCTGCCGCCAGATCAGGAACGTGTTGCCCTTCGTGGGCTTCTCCGCGGTCGTCTCGCCGACGATGACGCCATCCTTGACCGACCAGAACTCGGGCTTCCCTTCCCAGCCTTCGAGCGACGTGCCGTTGAAGATGGGCACCACACCGGCGGCGTCATCCGCGGCGAGCGACGGGCGGGCATTCGACACGACGAGCAGGCTCGCGAGCAGGGCGGCGACGGTCGCCACCGGCGCGCGGCGGGGCAGGGCACGGGTCACGTTGCAGGCCTCCAGTAGACACCGAACGGGCGATCCCGGGAGCCAGCCTCCCGGATCCGCGACGAGGCTTCAGTATGCCACGTTTTCCGTCCGGGCAGGAGCCGCCCGCTGGTCTGCCGGAACGGGGAGCCTGTTGGCCCCGACCGCGTCGAGCTGCAGGCCCATCATTCCCAAGAAGGGCTCGATCGCCACGACCTTGATCCCGAGCCGCTCGGCCTCCTTGATCAGCTTCTCCCGGCTTTCCTTCTCTTTCTGCGTCATCGGCTTCCGCAGCGCCTGCCGCTCGGGATCGATGCCTTTCTGCTTCGGGATGCCTGCGTCCACGACCATGGTCGTGGATGGGGTCACGGTGGTTTCGACCCTGCCGCCGATCCGTTCCACGATCCGCCGGAAGCGTTCCGCGTCGACTGCCGCATCGCCGCCGAATTGCGGCACGCCGACCAGCACCACCTCGAGCGCCGCACCGGGCGACCAGAGGCTGGTGGCGACGGCGTCGCCGGGCAGAATCGGGTCGCGGGTCGCGTCCTGCCTGACCCGGGCCCGCACCAGCGAACCACCCTCGATGCCGACCACCTCCACCACACCCTTGCGCATGCCGAATTGCGGCTGCGGGTCGACGGGATCGTAGACATCGAAGATCAAACCCGGCCTGATGCCCGTGGTCGAACCGACCGAAAACAGCACCGTGCGATCGATCTCGTTCACCGAGAGAATCCGGCCGTCGAAGCCGTCGACGCGGTCATCCACCGGACGGGCGGCCCGCACGGTCTTCTGGAGCGCCGGATCGGCGACGCGGATTCTCGCCACCACGTCATTGAGTTCGGCGATCATCCGATCCTTCGCCTTCATCTCGTCGAGCAGCACGGTGACGCGTTCCTCGTCGCCTCCACCCGGGGCGTCGGCATCGCCCTTCGGCTCCTCGGACGCGGCGTTGCCGGGCCACTTCTTGCGCCGCGCGGCCGAGATGTATTGCTCGCCCTTGGCGATCTCCTCGCTCAGCGTCTTCAGCCGCGTCAGCTTCTTCTCCGCAGCCTCTTTCTCGGCGACGAGCTGGTTCTTCTGTTCGGTGTTTTTCTGGTCGTCCTCGGCGCGGCCGTCCCGCTCCTTTTTCAGTTCTTCCTGCAGGTCGCCCAGCTTCTTGTTCAGGTCCGCCAGGCTCTGCTTCTGCTCCTCGGCGAGCTTGTTCTTCTGCCGCTCGGCCTCGTCCTTCAGCGTATTCGCCTGCGTCAGCTCTTCCTCTTTGCCCTTGTACCACTTGGAAAGCCACTCGAAGGCGTCGGCGTACGTGGGCAGTTTGTTTTCTTTGGCGAGGTAACCGCCGAAGTCCACGTCGATCCGCTGTTTCTTCGCCTCCAGGATCGCAGCGTTGTCCATGTCCTCGGAAAACCCGAGCACGTCCTTGACCAACTCCAGCCGCTTGTTTTCCGCCTCGAGCCGCTTGCTGTTCTCGTCGCTGGCCTCTTTTTGCTTCGCTTCCATCGCCTTCTGGCTGTCGAATGCCCACTTGTAGGCGAAGTAGTTTGAAACGGCCAGAACGAAGGTGAGGAGCACGAAGACGATCAGCGCGATGATGAACGGCTGTTTATCGTTGGCCTGTTTCGCCATGCTCAACCCCCTCCGCACCCCGCGGACACCGCAGCCGTTCAACGGCCGCACCGCGTCGGTCGTCCGGCCTGTTCATCGACGGGCCGAACCACGCCGGTCCAAAGACCGTCCGATTATACCGCTGGTGCCGACCGTGACGCGCCGGAGACCATCTCGGTCCAGGTGACGCGGCGGCCGTATTCCGCGGCCGTGCGGCCCATCAGGGCGACCAGGGTGCTCCGACACATGGCATGGCCGTCGTGGATGGTCCGCCCCCCGAGCATTCCCCCAACCAGCGTGTCCATCGTGGTCTGGTACCGCTCGGGGCCGCCGGGCTGCCGGGCCGGCGCATCATGGCCGATCGCCCCTCGCACCAGATCGCAGGTGCCCTCGGTGCCGACCACGAGCTCCTCACGGCAGCCCCGAACCTGCTCACGGCGGTCGATCGACGCCTCGAGCACGGTGCCATCCGCGAAGCCGTACCGGACCGCCATGGACGCGGCGCAGTCGCCGATGGCCCCGGTCGGCATTCCGGCGGCGAGTGGGAGCGCGACCGGCTCCGCGAAGCACGGCGGCTCGTCGCCGAGCATCCACAGGCCGCGGTCGATCGCCTCGACATGGTGCTCGACGAAGTGCCCGCCCGACAGCGCGGTGAAGGAGATCCAGTTGCGATGCCGCCATGCCCCGGCGGTGTCGCCGGCGAATGCAGGCTTCCGCCACGGCAGGCCGATGGCCGCGTGCGCGTGCAGCTCGATGGGCCGACCGATCGCGCCGGCATGGACCCGCTCGACCAATCCCTGGAGCACCGGGTCGCGCCGGAAACAGAAACCGGACACCAGCGACAGCCCGGCCGACCGGCCGCGCAGGGCGGCCGCGGCCGCCCGCACCGCACCGACCGCATCGACCGCGACCGGCTTCTCGCAGTAGACGTGCCTGCCAGCGGCGATTGCCGTCTCCAGGTGCAGCGGCCGCACATGTGGAGCCGCCGCCAGGAGCACGAGGTCGACGTCGCTGCCGATGACCTCGCGGAACGACTGCTCGCCGACGAATCGCCGCGCCGGAGGGCATGCGAACTGCCCGCCGATGCCCCGGGCGAGCACTGCGGCCGCCGAAGCCACCTGGTCGGCGAACAGGTCACCCATCGCGACGATCCGCACGGCCGGGTCGGCGGCGGCCGCCTGCAGTGCCGCGCCCGTGCCTCGGCCACCGCAGCCCACCAGCCCGACCCGCAGCCGCTGCGCACCCGCGGCGAACACGCCGGACAGCGGGAGCACGGATGTCGCCGACGCCGCGGCGGCCGCACCGAGAAAACTCCGCCGCGACGCCGTCAGACCGCGGCTCGCTGCGGACGTCGCCCGAGCGGGACACGGGGCGGAGAACTGGCATGGTCCGGAAATCTGAGCATCCGCGTGCATGTTTGGGTCTCCGGGGCGACGCGACGGGAACGGTGACTGCTGCGTGTCCATACTCTACGGCGGGCCTCCGCGACGACGCAAACGTCCACCCTACCGCGACGATGCCCGCAGCCGCGACAAAAACCGCAGCATCGTCTCCTCGACCGCCGCCGGGGCCGCCCCGAAAGCCTCCTCGAAATCGCGGAGCCGTTGCTCGGGAGAATCCTCGGCGAGCGGTTCCTTGCGGGCGATCGTCTTCATGTAGCCGACGAAGGCCTCCTTGCGCGTCTGCATGAGGTAGTAGGTCAGCGCCCACGCCCGGGCGTAGGCGTCGAGCGCGCCTTCCGCGTCGCGGAACATGTCGTCGTCGACGATCATGCGTTCCAGGGAGCCGACGCCGGGCCTGGCCAGATACCGCTCCAGCCGCGGCTTGTTGACGTTGCCGATGCCCTTCCAGCCGCGTTGGCTGGCCAGGTCGGGTGTCTCGAAGTAGGTGGCCACGCCCTCGCTGACCCACAGCGGCACGGGGGCCAGCCTGCGATGGAGCCCGCCGTTGAAGGCCATCTGGTGCGTCGCCTCGTGCACGAGCGTCGACACCAGGCCCGCGGCCTGCGGGCTGGAAAGGATGTCGAGCCCGGCCCGCCCCGCTGCCTGGCCGGGCGGCCTGGCGATGCCGGCGCTGCCGGTGAGGTCGTAGGTCGTGACCCGGTTGGTGAGCAGGTTGTAGTAGCCGACGACGCGATCGGCCGCGGCGCCGAGATCGCGGGCGGCGAACGCCTCGTATCGCTCGCGGTCGGAGAAGATCACGACCACCAGCGGCCGCGGGTGATCCACCATCTCCATTCCCGCCTGTTTCCACGAGTTGGCGAAGGCGTCGTGCAGCCGCTCGAAGAGCGCGGCGCACCACTGGGCGTAGCCGCGTGACGTGTCGAAGCAGACGCAGTAGTGCCGGGTGAGCAGCAGGTCGAAACCGGGTGGCAGCTCGCCGAGGATGCGACGGCCCACGTCCCGCGGCGGGTCGGCGGCGGCGACGGCGGCGGATCTGGAAACGATCACGTCGGGCTGGAGGATCTCCAGCCGCTCATCGACTCGCTCGACCAGGAGTCCTCCGTCGGCCGCCTCGACGACGACGACGCCTTCCACCACCCGTCGTTCCCCTCCCGCTGCGATCTCGATCCGCTCGGTAACCGCGGCCGGCGGCCGCGGTGCGGCGTCCGGCTGGTGCGCCCGGCCGGCCGCCGCCGGCGCCGCGGCGATGACCATGAAGAAAGCTATGCCGACGAGCCGAGGAGGCCGCTCCGGGATTCCTCGCGCTGGTTTCTGGCACTGGAAGCTTCACGGGGGCGTTCCTGCCGTCGAAAAAGGAGACAGGGCCGGGTGGCCCGCCGGGGGGTTTTGCAGAGCCGGCGGATATCTCCATGCGAACAGGTTTGGGCTGAATGGGAAAGCCGAATCGGCGAGCCGAAGGCGGATGGTCGTCAAAAAGCTCTTGCCGGCAGCCCGGCGGACCGGGTGGCAGGCCAACTTTGCTCTGGCTCGGCTGGCACTGGAGCGATACGGTCCCGACCAACGACGGGCCGCCTTCGTGCCTCCTGCTTCGACCTCCTGCGACGACACCGCCATGATGTCAGCCCAGTGCCAGCGGACGATTCCGGCATCCAACCCAGGCCTCCCGTGCCGCGCTCTTTTCCTGCCGTCTGTCCTGACGCTGATGGCGGCCTGCGGCTGCGCCGGATGGCAGCCTTGGAAGTCCAACGACAAGCTGGCTCGCATGGAGGAAAAGTACGGTCCTGCTGCCGACACCCGCATCAAGCGGCTCGCGGAGCGGTCGAAGGTGGTGAAAAAGGAGTCGGAGCAGAAGCGGATCGAGTTCACCCAGGACCTGGTCCGGATGATGCTGGAGGAGCACGATCCGCGGGTGCGCTGCAGCATCCTGACGACGGCCGCCGAGTATGAGACCGCCGCGGCCACGGCCATCTGCAAGGGGGCCCTCGAAGATCCGGACGACCGCGTGCGAACGGAGGCCTGCCGG
This sequence comes from Pirellulales bacterium, assembly GCA_044344895.1. GTDB lineage: Bacteria > Planctomycetota > Planctomycetia > Pirellulales > UBA1268 > CAMCQY01. The sequence continues at coordinate 8,961 of JBIJCD010000065.1, forward strand.
GTGTGGAGCAAACGCGGCGGCGACGAGGCTGTCGAACTGCTCGCGATCCGCTACCGCACCGACCAGGAGCTCGACGTGCGGCTGCAGGCTCTGCGGATGCTCGGCGAGCTGAAAGACAAGGACGCGATCCCGGTGCTGGCGCGGGCCCTCGAAGACGGCGATCCCGCCGTTCAGTACCGGGCCGTGGCGTCCCTCAAACAAGTCAGCGGCCGCGACCTCGGCAACGACGTCAACGCGTGGCGGGAGTGGGCCGCCGACCCGAATGGCAAGGCGGGTGAGTGGACGATCGCCGAGGGATTCCGCCAGCTCTTCTGAATCCGGCCCGAGCATGCCGGCCCGCGCCGGGGCCAGCCGGCCAATGCCGCGGAGCATGCCGCGCGGGCGATCCGGGTAGGCTGCGCGGACTGGTCGAGTTCGGCAGCCTGACGGAACCCTCGGGAATTCCGGCTGGCGGGCAACTGTCGGGAGGGCTGATCAGCCGATAGACCACGTCATCGCCTGCCGATTTCAGACGAGCCGCCGTGCGCCGTCCGCGATCTCAGCGTGCCACCACTGATTTTCCTCCATGTTTGTGCATATTCCCCGGCACGCTCCCGCCATGAACCGCTTTGGCAGGGGGGCGGCCTGCCTGCTCGCGGTGTCCTTCACGCTGGCAGGTCCAGGCTCCGCGTTGCAGCATGCCGCACCGCCGTCGACCAAGTCGGGCGGACCGCGGCGGTTCCTCGACACCCTGCTCGGCAAGCAGCCGGAGGCGACGCCTGCCTTCATCCCGGCCCCGATGCCGCCTGGCCCCGATGAAATCAAAGAACTGGAGCGGCTGGCACGGGCGTCCAAGCCGACGGTCGTCCCGCGCAGCCGACCGGACACCGAATCCGGGGACACGGCCCAGCCCGGGGGGCCACCGGCCGGCGCGGCGAAGACTGATGCCGCAACTCCCCGGCGAGACTCCCTGCCGGCACAGCCGCCGACCTGGAACGACACCGTGGCGTTCGCCGCGTCGCTGCGGGTGGCCGCGACCAAGGTCGCTGCCGACGCCGTGGACCCGTCCTTCAAGCCCTCGATCAAGGCACAGGGGGTGAGTTCCCGAGAACTCTCGGCGGCCACTCCAGCACCGAAGCCCACCACGGCCCGCGCGGCGTCGACCGCCACGGTCAAAGCCTCGGGCATGGCGGCGCCGCAGACCTCGCGATTCAATCGGCTGCGGGTGCAGATCGCCCAGACACTGGCCGCCTATCAGCGGCGGCCGCTCAACACGGCCCAGCACACGCCGTGGGAGGTGATGCACGGCTTCATCGCCTTCGGCATCCCGACCAAGGTCCGGGTGGGCGGCCCCGCGGGCGATCCCGTCAACGCGATCGGCTGGGTCAATACGGGCGGCCGCTGCCGGGGCCAGGTGATGCTGGCCGCGAACGGCGACCGGCTCACGGCGCTGCGCGGCATCGGCGTTCAGGGACACTCGGCCCAATATCTGGCCATCCTCGCGCAGTGCCGGGTGGCGATGAACTCCCCGATCACGATCCAGTCGAAGACGTTCACCGTGGCCGACCTCGTGGCCGAGGAAAAGCTGGCCTGCAAGTCGGGCACGGAGCTGACGTTCGCCCTCATCGCGCTGGCCCACTATCTGCCCACCGACGCCGAGTGGACCGCACGGGACGGCAAGCAGTGGTCGCTCACGCGGCTCGTGGAAGAGGAGCTCGAGCAGCCGATCCGCGGGGCTCCGTGCGGCGGCACACACCGTCTCTTCGGGCTCGCCTACGGCTGCCAACGGCGGCTGCGGGCCACCGGCCAGCTGGACGGCGCCTACCTGCGGGCCGACAAGTTCGTCCGCGATTACCAGCAGTTCGCGCTCACGAAGCTGCAGAACCGCGACGGCTCGTTCAGCACCGAGTGGTTCAAGTACCCGGCCGACCGCGACGACGACATTGACCGGAAGATCCAGACCACCGGCCACATCCTGGAATGGCTGGTCGCCTCGCTCGACCAAGACGCCCTGTTTCAGCCCCGGATCACCGCAGCCGTCGAATTTCTCGCGGCGGCCCTGGCCCGCGAGCCCGGGCGGGAATGGAAGATCGGCCCGCTTGGCCACGCCCTGCACGCGCTCAACATCTATCAGGAACGGGCGTGGGGAACCGTGCTGCCGGGCGGCATCGCGGCCTTCCACGGACCGATGAAGGCAGCCGACTCGCAGGTCGCCGAGCGTCCGGCACCGTCCGGCCGCACTCGCGACGAGACATCCGCCAGCCCGCTGCGGCGGTAGCCGCTCGAAAAAAGTCGGTGGCGAAACACCCGTGAATCTTGAACCTGCGGCGGCCACGCCTTAGGCTTGGCCCGCGGAATCTCGCGAGAACGGTCTGGCCGAACCAGGGTGGAGGCGGCCGCCGCGCGGTCGGATGCGGACGTCCTTGACGCCGCTCCGGACATGTCAGGGGATCCGCGCGGGGCGGTCCCATGACGTCGATCGATCTCTCCCGACAGCTGGAGCAACTCCTCGACGCGGCCACGCGGCTGCACGAGGCCACGTCGTCGGCCGCGCTCCTGCTGCTCGTCGAGCAGCAGCTCGACTGGCCGCGGGTGCGGGCCCTGGCGGGATCCGTTCCCGTGCTCGTGGCCGCCGACGAAGAGGCTCATCTCGCCGGCGCGGCTGACCACGGCCTGCGCGGCGTGCCGCTCGACGTGGCCGGCCTGCCCGTCCACGAGCGGCTCACGCAGGCGCTGCTCGAATGCGTGGCCGCGGAGATGATCGCCCCCGAGGCGCAGGTGGTGGCGATCTACAGCGGCTTCGAGGCGGGCACGATCGACTCGGTGAGCGTGCTGCGGCTGGAGGAGCATCTCGGACAGCTCACCAGCCGCGACCTCCGCAACCTCGAGACGAAGGTGCCGCTCGAGACGCTCAAGATCGTCGTCGACCTCGCCGTCGAGATCGGCCGCGAAGGCC
>JBIJCD010000447.1:0-3169 GCA_044344895.1 Pirellulales bacterium
ATGAAGACGAGCAGGCAGCCGCCCATCGGGTTGTAGTCGTGCTTCCGCCAGAGCTCCTGCGTGGCCTTCGTCCGCTTCTCGGGCTCGTTCTTGTACTTTTCGGCGATCGCCTTCATCTCCGGCTGCAGCACCTGCATCTTTTGCGACGAGAGGGCCTGTTTGCGGCTGATGGGGAACATGGCTCCCCGCACCAGCACCGTCAGTAGCAGGATCGCGATGCCGTAGTTGCCGATCACGGCGTGCAGCGCGTGGAGCACGGCGATCATCGGCCGCGCCACCCAGCCGAACCAGCCGTAGTAGACGAGGTCGTCCATCGTGGCCGACGTGAGCCCGTATCGGGCCAGCAGTTCCGGCTTCTTCGGACCGGCGAAGATTCCGTAGCGGTGGCTGACGGTGGCTCCCGGCTCGACGGGGATTTCCCGCGACACGAGGCGGCAGGAGACGTCGACCAGCTTGCGGCGGGCCGCCGCGGGAATCTCGCCGACCACCAACGGCCTCACCTCTTCCAGGCTCGGCGCGTCGGGACCGGAGGCGGCTGGCAGAAGCGCAGCGGCGAAGTAGAGGGCATCGACGCCGGCAAACGACAGCGGCTTGGCGTCACGCACCGCGGAGGCGGGGTGGTCGAGGCTGCCGTCGGCCATCTTCAGGCCGCTCACCAGCGTGCTCTGTTCGCCGACGAACCGCATCGCCACGTCCCGCACCGCCAGCGAGCCCCAGTCTCGCGCCACCCGCGCCGTGTACCACCAGCCCTCCGTCGGCAGGCCAGTGGGCCCGTCGAGCGCGTAGGTCACGCGGGTCGGCGTCTCGCCTCCGGTCAGTTCCACGATGAGTTCCAGCCGCTGCGCGGGGCCGCCTGCCGCCGCCCCGCCGTCGGCATCGACGAGCCTGAATTCCTTGGCCACGCCGAGCCCGCCCGGCAGCCGGCGGACGAACCTCACCCGCGTCGCATCCGCCGCCTCCACCCGCCAGTCGCGGTCGGCGATCTCCTGGCCCGGGATCTCCAGCAAAGGGTCGGTCCGTCGGCGGTCGTCGCGGGCCTCGAACGAGAGCCGGAACGACAGCGGATCGCACGGCTGGGCGTCGGGCTCGGCGACCGGCTCCGTGCGGAATTCGGGACGCACCACTTCGAGGGGCCGCCGATCGAGCACCACCTCCTGGGTGAGCGTGCGGCCATCACGGCTGACCTCCACCGGGAGCCGCTGGCCCGGGCGGGTCGCGGCCAGCACCGCCTGGAGCGACCGCGGATCGGGCGTGGGCGTGCCGCCCAGCCGCACGATCACATCGCCCGCCCGGAGCCCGGCCGCGTCGGCGGGCGTTGCCCGGCCGACGATGCCGATGCGACAGCCTGCATCAGCGGCCGGCTCGAGCGCCAGGTGTCCGATGTATCCCGAGCGGTCGTCCTGATCGTGGAAGTTGCCGCCGGAAAGTTCGATCCGCTCGATCGCGGCGCCACGGCTCGTGAGCGTGACGAGCATGCCGGCCGGGTCGTTCGGATCGAGCGACCCCAGCGTGTGGCGTTCGCGGGGCGATTCCTCGGCCGGCTCCGCCGCGGTGTCGCGGGAGGCCGGCTCGGGCGCCCCGCCTGCAAGAGCCGCCGGGGCAGGAGCGTCCGACGGCCGACGGCCGTCCGCGACCGCGTCCACCGCCTCGGCCTGCACGTCCGCTGCGCCCGGACGACGGACCGGCTTGGGGAAGAGCCAGATCTGCAACAGTTGCCCGGCCAGCACGATGGCCAGCGAGATGGCGATGAACAGGGCGTAACGACGTTCCACGGACGGGTTTCCCGGAGGCGATCGACGGCAGCACCGAGAGTATATCGGCAACGCGCCGCGCCGGGGACGCGATCCGGCCCGCCCCGCCGACTATGGTCCGCGCGGGCTGCCCCGACGCCGCTACCGCCCCAGCGTCAACCGATCACCCAGGAAGTTGTCGAGGTCCGGAATGTCGTAGATTTTTCGGCAGGTGACGTCGCAGGGGTATTCGATGCGGCGGAAGCGGACGGCGGTCTCGTCCTCCAGGATGGCGTAGCAGGCTCGCGGGTCGCCGTCGCGTGGCTGGCCGACGCTGCCGACGTTGACCATGGCCTTTCCCTCGGGAAGCTCCAGCCGCTGCTCCTGAGCGTCCTTCGGGACCATCGGCGAGATGAACTCGGGGTCGGTCGTGAAGATGCCCGGAATGTGCGTGTGTCCCTGGAAGCAGTACCGCTTGAAGAGTTCGAAGATGTGCTGCATCTTGAGCGGGTTGTAGATGTCCTCGGGAAACACGTATTCATCGAGCGGCCGCCGCGCCGAACCGTGCACGAAGAGCAGTTCGCCCTCGGTCCGGACCCGCGGCAGTTCTCCCAGGAAGTCAGTGAGGTGATCGTTCGGGTTCCTCACGATCCTGTCATGCTGCTCCAGCTGTGCCCGCGTCCAGCGGATCGCCCGCTCCGCCCCTACGTTGAACCCGTCGGGATCGAAGAGCGCTCCCTGGTCATGGTTGCCCAGGAGCACGAGGCTGGCCCGCTGCCTGATCAGCTTCACGCACTCGCAGGGATTCGGACCGTAGCCGACGACGTCGCCGAGGCAATAGATGGCGTCGACCCGCTGGCGGTCGATATCCTCGAGTACGGCGCGGAGCGCCTCGAGGTTGCCATGGATGTCGCTGACGATGGCCCGCTTCACTGGTCTGCAACCCGCTCCGCCGGGCCCTGCCGCTATTTGAAAGCCTGTCTGGAGACTACGGACGGCTCCTGGCACGGTCAAGCGGCGCCGCCGTCGATTCCCATCCCTGACCGCAGCCGCAGCGCACCCGCAGCATGAAAACCATCGCCATAGACACGAGCCTCTCCCGCGGATCGGTCGCCGCACGGGATGGAGACCAGCTGGCCGTCCGCTGGTTGGAGCCCGCGGGCGAGCATGCCCGCCTGCTGGCCGCGGCGCTCGCCGCCGTGACCGCGGAACTGGGCTGGCGGCCGGCGGACGCCGACCTGGTGGCGGTGGTCCGCGGCCCCGGTTCGTTCACCGGCCTGCGGGTCGGCGTGACGACGGCGAAGGCGCTGGCCTGGGCCACCGGCTGCCGCCTGCTGGGCATATCCGGCTGCGAGGCGGTGGCCCGCGCCACCGCGTCGACGTTGTGCGGTGGGGCCGGCACTCCGATCGCAGTGCCAATCCACATCGCCTACGACGCG
>JBIJCD010000450.1:0-3153 GCA_044344895.1 Pirellulales bacterium
CGCCGGCGGGTGGCCGGATGTCGAGGCGATCGACGAGGATCTCGTGGTTCCAGCCGCCGGCGGCGGCGAAGAGGCTGCCGTCGCCGCTCGCGGCGACCGCCCGCACGGCGGCGGGCATCGGCCGCGAAACGATCCGGCTGACGGTGGCGACGTCCCAGATCTCCAGGCGGGCCGGGCTGCCCGCTTTCGTGGCCACTCCCGCCACGATGCGCCGGCCGTCGGGCGACACCGCCAGCGACTCCGCGGCCGGGGTCACATCGAGGACGACAGGTTTCGGGTCGGCGGCCGCGAGATCCCAGACGGCCACCTTGCCGGCCAGTTCGGCGGCCGCGAGGAACCGCCCGTCGGGCGAGGCATCCATGGCGAGCACCACCCCCCGCAGATCGAACGGCAGCAGCCGCCGCTCTGCAGCCGCGGGCGGGGCCGCCGCGGCATCCGCCGGCTCCGGTCTTACGGGGTTGGCCAGCTCGATCCGCCATGTCGGTGCGGCCGCCCCGGGCGGCGACACGATGGCGGGGATGGCGGCGCGGCCACCCTGCACCGCCGCCAGCGGCCGCGTGGCCGGCAGCAGCCGCAGCGCCGCCGCGCGATCGGCCCCAAGCCGCGTCTCCTCACGGGCCGCGAGTTCCACCGGCCGCCAGTCGGCGTTGCGGTTCCAGGCGAACACCTGCCCGTCGACGTCGGCCGAGAAGAGCCACGCGCCGTCGGGGCTGAAATCGAGTGCGACCACGCTGCCGCGGTGGCCCGGCCGCTCGCCGCCGCCGAGCACCGCGACGAGCGTGCCGTCGGCCGGATCGACCACGAGGATTTCGCCGGTGCTCCCCATCGCGCCGCTGCCGGCGATCGCCACGACGGGTTTCGCGTCCTGCGACACGGCGAGCGACTGGATGGCGCCGCGGGTGCCGCGGGCCACCTGCCAGCGCACCACCCGGTCGCGGACCCGCTTGCGGCCGACGTCGCGGACGTTCACCCCGGCCCCGGCTCCGCGGATGTCCCAGATCATCGCCACCTTGTCGCGACCCCCGGAGACGAGCTGCCCCGTGGGAAAGAACGCCAAGCCGCGGACCTCGGAGGTGTGGCCGGGCAGGTCGAGCCGCAGGATGGGGTCGAGCGGCTCGCGCTCGACGTCGGCGACCGCGGCACGCAGCCCGGCGGCCATCGCGAGCACCGCGAGAAGGGCGGGCCGCGTCAGCCTCGAGCCGGTGATGGAGAACATGGCGTGGCCTCGTCCGGCGGAGCGAGCCGGCATCACTGCCGCGTGGCGCTGGACCGCAGGGGAATGTCGAGAAACAGCTCCGGATCTCCCGTCGAGACCGCGATTCCGTAGCTGGATGTCTCACCGCCGGCGGGCGGCTCGACGTGAATCACCCGCTGCCCCGCGCCGAGGCCGTCGGCCCGTTCCACCACCTTGCGGACGGGGCCGCGCGACTGCACGCCGTTGGCCGACCGCTGCCGCAGCGCGTCCATCTTGGCGTCGGCATCCTTCTTCGCGGCGTCCTGGGCGGTGGTCAGCGCGGCCGCCCCCGACCTGCCGGACTTGAAGACGGCGCTGGCGAGCAGCTTGAGGTCGTCGTTGGGCTCCGGCAGTGCGACGACGACGAGCTTCTCCTCCCCGGCCGGCTCGGCGAAGGTGAAGAAGCCGCCATCGTCCGGCAGGGAGATCTCGACGCCGCTCTTCACGAGCGGCGGCCGCTCGTCGCCCGCGGGGAGCAGGCAGGCCCGTTCGCCCGTCGGGCCCTCGTTGAACACGTAGACGTAGACGTCGTCCTGCGGCTTGATCCGCACGAGGAACGAATCGCCCACCTTGAAGGTGTGCTTCTGCGGATCGACGAACTGCTCCTTGCCGGTGTCGTCGATGGCGATCACGGTGTATTCCAGCGCGATCGACTTGACGTTCTTCGGCAGCTGCTTGCGGATGACGTTTCGCTCGCGGACCTGCGTCGCCGGCTCGGCGGCCGGGCCGGACGCGGTGATCGTCATCACCAACGCGGCGAGTGCGGCGGCGGTCAGCCGCATGGTGGCGGGAAACGGTCGCATGGTCGAAGGCCTCCCCGGGGCCTGGCGTGGCCCCCGACATGTCAGGGCTCGGTGCTCCGTGCAGCCTGCGGTGCACGCGCGATCGTGGCGGCCAGCTTGACGGCCAACCGATCGATGCCCCAGCATACCGCGGGTTCGCAGGCGGGGTCGATCGCCGCATCGCCCGCGAGCGGGTGACGCCGCCACGCCCTTCCTCGGAGTCCCCGGAGACGCCGTGACCGGAGCCGCTGTGAACGGATCGCTGCGACTTTCCCTGCGGCAGGACAACCGGCCGCCCTACGCCGCCGATTTCGCGGTGCCGGTGGAACTCGGCCGTTTCGACCCCACCCGCGTGGAGCCGGACGTGCTCTTCGAGCCGGTCGCGGCGGACGGCGGTGTGCGGATCGCCATCGCCGAGCCGCGGGAGAGCGAGGTGTCGCGGCGGCAGGTGCGGCTCGAGCCGCTCGGCGGCGACCGCGTCCGCCTCACGAACCTGAGCGGGTCGATCCCGATCCGCTGTTTCGGCCGCGCCGACGTGCCGCCGGCCGCCGCCGTCGAACTCCCGCTGCCGACGAGCTTCCAGATCGGCCGTGTCGTGGTCTCGGCCGAAGCCGCAGCCGCCGCGCGCACGGCTGCCGATGTGGCCCCGCCTGCCGCGGCGTTCCACACGCTTGAACAACCCACGGCCTTCGTCGACCAGATGGCGGTGCAGGCCGGTGCGGGTCCCACCGCGCCGCTGCCGGCCGCCGCCGGCCAGCAGGACGCGGTCAACTGGTGGCGCCGGGTGATCGGCGTGCTGCAGAGCGCGTCGAACTCGAACGACTTCTTTCACAAGGCCGCCGAGGCGATCGTGGAGCTGGTCGGGCTGCATCTCGGCGCCGTGTTCCTGCGGGAGGCGGGCGGCTGGAAGCCGGCCGCCATCTTTTCCCGCGAGGAATCCCGGGCCCGCCCGAGCACGAGCGTGCTGGGGCGGGTGCTCACCGAGAAGCGCACGTTCTGGAACCGCGTCGACGCCGGCGTCGACGTGCTCTCGAGCATGGCGGTGCTCGATGCCTACGTCGCGGCGCCGATCCTCAGCCCCGCCGGCGAGGTGCTCGGGGCGGTGTACGGCCATCGCGAGGGCCGCGCCATCGCCGG
>JBIJCD010000451.1:0-3145 GCA_044344895.1 Pirellulales bacterium
GCGAGGGCAAACTGACGACCTTCGAGGGGGGCATGCGGGTGCCGTGCGTCGCCCGCTGGCCCGGGCGGGTGCCGGCGGGCCGAACGTGCGACGCGATCGTCAGCACGCTCGACCTGTGCGCCACGGTCGCGGCGCTGTCCGCCGCACCGCCGCCCACGCGGCGGATCGACGGCATCGACGTGCGTGATTTGCTTTTCGGCATGAAGGAGGGGCAGGGACGCGAGACGTTCTGGTTCTATTCCGGCGACGAGCTGCACGCGGTGCGGGCCGGCGACTGGAAGCTGCACCTGCCGCACGAATATCTCACCGTGGATGGATCCCCGGGCGCGGGCGGCAAGCCGGCCAGCGCCGGCCGCATGCGTCCGAAGTCGATCGCCGAGTCGGGCATCCGCGGCATCGCCAGCCGCCACGGCTACGCTGTCGCCAACCAGCCGCGGGCGCTCTACAACCTGCGGGAGGATCCCGGCGAGCGTCGCGACGTCGCGGCGGATCACCCCGACATGGTGGCCCGGCTCGAACGCGTGGTCGACGCCGCCCGGGCCGAGCTCGGCGATAGCCTCACGAACGCGCGGGGCGGCGGCGCCCGCCGTGCCGGCAGCGCCGTCGGCCAGCCGGCGCGACGGTGACCGCGGAGCGTGGAGCCGGCGTCAGCCCGCATCGCGGACCGCGGCCGTGATGATCGCCCGGAGCTTTGGTTCCGCCGATCGGGCGACCGCGAGGATTTTCTCGACCGTCGCCACCTCGAGCGCGTCGGGCAGGCACATGTCGGTGATCACCGACAGGCCGAGCACCCGCAGGCCGCAGTGCACCGCGACGATGACCTCCGGCACGGTCGACATGCCGACGACGTCGGCGCCGATCAGCCGCAGGAAACGGTACTCGGCCCGTGTCTCCAGATTCGGGCCCGTCACGGCGACGTAGACGCCGCGGTGGGCGGCGAAGTTCTCCCGCCGCGCCACCTCGAGCGCCCGGTCGATGAGCTCCGGCGTATACGGCGCCGACATGTCGGGAAACCGCGGCCCCAGCCGGTCGTCGTTGATGCCGACCAGCGGGTTGTCGTTCATCAGGTTGATGTGATCGTCGATCACCATGATGTCGCCGGTGCGAAACTGCGGATTGAGCCCGCCGCAGGCGTTGGTCACGATGAGCAGCCGGGCGCCGAGCCGCTGCAGCACCCGCACCGGAAACGTGATCTGGGCGAGCGGATAGCCCTCGTAGGCGTGCATCCGCCCTTCCATCACGACCACGGGCACGCCCTCGAGCCGACCGCAGACCAGCTGGCCGGCGTGGCCCTCCGCGGTCGACTTCGCGAAGTGTGGGATCGACTCGTAGGGGATCGTGACCTTGTCGGCGAGCGCGGCCGCCGCGGCGCCCAGGCCGCTGCCAAGGATCAGCCCCACGGAGGGCCGGTGGGGCCAGCGGGCAGCGATGGCGTCGCAGGCGGCCGTGATCTTGTCGAATTGGTCGAGCATGGGGTGCAGCTGCCGGCGGTCAAGCCGTCCGGCCGTGGCCGAGCAGTTCCTGAAAGTCTGGGTGGTCCCGCAGCGACTCGAGGTCCGGGTCGGTCTCCAGGTGCGCGATATCGTCGTAGCCCAGCAGGATCGCGCGGGTCAGCGAGGCGATCGCCTCGTCGGGAAGCCCGGCCCGCGCCAGCGAGCAGGCGAGATTGTAGCGGGCCAGAAAGTCGTGGGGCATCGCCTCCACCAGCCGCCGGTCGAGCTCGAGGGCCCGCTCGACCAAGCCCTTCTGCGAGACGAGCTCGGCGAGCACCCGCAGCACCTCGACAGATCGCGGGCTGCGGGCCAGCAGCCGCTCGAAGAAGTCGATATCGAAGTCGAGCTGTTTAAAACCCCCGAACCAGCCCGGCGTGCGGCCGGCATCGGTGGCCGCGCCCTCGTGGGCGGCCGCCTGATCGGCATCGTCATGTCGGCTGTCGCCTTCGGTCATCGGAGCGGGCCTGTGGGGTCTCGGGGCGCGGAGCGCCGGCGGGATGACGCCCGCCCCGGGTCGCGGGGCGACGCCGCGATCGTCACTTCTTCCGGCCGGGCGGCTTGCCCGGGGGCGGCGGCTCGGAATCGCCGTCGTCGGGATGATCCCAGTCTGGGTCGTTCTCCTCCTCTTCGAAGTCGTCGTCGAATTCGTCGTCGAAATCGTCGAAGCTCGATTCGTCATCCGCCGTCGGCTGCGCGACCGTGAGGTCCTCCTCGTCGCCGATATCCTCCTCCTCCTCCTCGGGGTCGACGGCCGCGGCCACGTGGCTCGCCGTGCCGTGGCAGGGGCGGGAGTCGCCGGTTGGCCAGGCGGCCGGTGCCTCGGGCACGGTGAGCCAGGCCGGCAGGGCGAGCCCGGACGCGGTGGACTCGACGACCGTCGGCTCCACGATGTCGGAAGAAGGTGCGGACGGGAAACTGACAGGCATCATGGCGGGCATCACGGGGGTCATCGGGAGGAACTGGACACGGGCCGCGGCACGATCGGGCGACGGCTGCCGACGCGGCAGAGCAAACATGCTCCGGGAAGGGGCGTCAAGCCGTTTCCCGTCGTCGCGGAAACTATATGCGATGGGGCAGAGAGGTGTCAGGAGCACGGGCCGCCGGGGGCCGAAATCCAGACCCGCGAGGCCCGGTTTTTCCGGCCCCTCGCCGACACGCGGCAAGCTGGGCGGTGGCCGGCCGGAGCGTCCGGTCGCGCGGCGCCGGCGAGTTCGGCCCCGCCCTCAGGTGTGGTAGTCGGCGTTGAGCCTGACGTACTCGGCCGTGAGATCGCTCGAGTAAAACCGGATCGACTCGCCGCCCGCGTTGAAGTCGAGCTCGATCAGCGTTTCGCGGGCCGCCTGGATCGAATTCGACACCGCGTCGGCGTCGAATGCCACCGGGGCCCCGCCCCGGAACAGAAGCGTGCCGTTGAGCCGCAGCACGAGCTTCTCGGGATCGAACGGCACCCCCGCATACCCTGCCGCCGACACGATGCGGCCCCAGTTGGGGTCGGCACCGCAGATGGCGGTCTTCACGAGGGGGCTGTCGGCCACCGACCGGGCCAGCTGCCTGGCCTGATCCCGCGTCGGGCAGCCCGTGACCTCGATCCGCAGCACGTGCGTGGCCCCCTCGCCGTCGTCGGCGATCTCGCGGGCGAGCGCCTCGCAGGC
>JBIJCD010000066.1:0-11801 GCA_044344895.1 Pirellulales bacterium
GGGCCGTGCCGACCGTGGCGCGAATAGCAGGGCGACCAGCGCGACCGCCACGATCGCCCCAAGCGGCAGGCTTCCCCAGGCCAGCCAAGGGCTGGCACGCCCGTCCCGGCGGACGGCCGCCGAGACGGTGCCGACCGCCCGCCTGGGGCCGCGGGCCAACAGCCGGCCCGACCCGTCGATCCAGGCCGAAAACCCGGTGTTGGCGGCGATCACGATCGGCGTGCGCACTTCGACGGCCCGAAAAATCGCCGCCGTCAGGTGCATGTCGAGCTCGCTCGACCCCCAGAACCAGCCGTCGTTGGTGAGGTTGACGATCACGTCGGGGCGACCTCCCCGACGGCCGAGGGCCAGCACGAGCGACCGCACCGCCTCCGGCAATGCCGTCTCGTAGCAGATGTTCGTGGCGACGCGGTGGCCGGCGATCGTCACCGCCACCGGCTCCGTTCCCGCCGTCAACCCGCCGGCCAGCGGCGTCAGCCGATAGAGCCAAGGGAAACGGTCGGCGAGCGGCACGTATTCACCGAACATCACGGGGTGCATCTTGCTGTAACACGCCATCGCGGTGCCATCCGGCGCCAGGAACAGCCCGCAGTTGAAATTGCGCACCCCGGCGGCCGCGTGCGGCGTGATCTCCTGCCTGTCGAGGCCGACGAGCCAGTGCGTGCCGTAGCGGCGGGCATACGCCGCCAGCACCGCCAGCCGCTCCTCCTCGAGCCGCCGGCGACAGGCCGCCTGCCGTTCGTCCGCCGGCAGATCCGCGGCGAGGCCGGCCGCGTCGAGCGTCGCCTGCACCACGCTCTCCGGCAGCACCTCGTCGGGATCGACCTCGAGGAGGCCCCAGCGCCACATTGTCTCCGGCCAGGCGACGAGGTCGGGGGCCTTTCTCCCGCCCGAGCCGAGCGCCCCGACCGTGAGCTCGTCGTAGTGGCGGGCCACGTCGGCCGCGGCCTCCGGATCGTGCTTGAGCTCGGTGTCGATCGAGCCCTGCACGAGCAGCACGTCGAGCCCCGTGCCGGCGGCGTCAGGCGCAGACGCGATCCGCCACGCGCCGTAGCCGAGCACCGCGGCCAGGACCGTCGCCGCCACCGCGGCCGACACCGCCGCGGCTCCCAGCCCCTCGCGGCGACGGCCCGCGGCGACCAGCCCGGCCACGGCAGCGGCCGCCATCATCACGACGCCACCCACGCCGACCGCGCCGACCGCGTCGGCGACCTGAATGAGCGTCGTCCACCGCCACTGCGTGTGGCCGAGCGCCGCGAACGTGAAGCCGCCGAGCACCCACCCGCGAAGCTGCTCGCAAGCCATCCATGCCACAGGCGCCGCCGCCACGAGCGGCCAGCGCCAGCCGTGCACCAGCCGCCTGGCGATCGCGACGAAAAGCGGCACGTAGGCGGCGAGGTAGGCGGACAGCGCCACCCAGCCGATCGCGGTGGCCGGATGCGGCAGGCGGAGCCAGTGGATCGCCGCCAGCCAGTGCAGGAAGCCCGCGCCCCACAGGATCCGCCAGGGGTGTGCGTCGTCCAGTTGCTCGGCCTGCACCAGTGCGAGCCACGGCAGCGGCGCCAGCCAGGCGAGCATCCAGTAATCGGCGGGAGGCTGCACGAGGAACATCGTGGCGGCGCCGGCCAGCGCCAGTGCCCAGGTGCGGCGGCCGGGCCGTGCCGGACTGGACGCCTCGCCGCTCACGCGACCGCCTCGAATTCAGCGATCGACGTGCCCGTCGCCAGCGCGTCGTCCTCGTCGGCCAGCTGCCGCAGCAGTCTGCCGGTGATCGGCGCCTCCAGGTCGATCGTCGCACCGCCGGCGACGAGCTCCACCACGCGGTCGCCCGCCGTGACGGCGGCCCCTTCCGGCACCAGCCACAGGGAGAGCCGCAGCGGCACGCCCACCAGGCCGCACTCCGGCACGACCAGCACCGCGCGGCGGACATCGGAAAGGGAGTGTGCCTGCATCCCTGCCCTACCGCTGCCCGCGCAGCCATTCGAGGACGACGCCACCGACGGCTTCCAGCGACTCCGCCGCACACCTGCCGGGCACGTCCTGCGTCGTGTGCCAGTGGGGATAGTCGAAGTCGATGATGTCGCAGGTGGGGATGCGGCCGATCATGCGCAGCGGCACGTGGTCGTCGTCGATCGTGTACTTCGGCCGCGGCACGAACTGCCTGACGCCGCGACGAGCCGCCACCGCCCAGATCGATTCGACCACGGGCGCGGTGTCGGACCAGGTGGCGCTTCGCTGCTCCTGCCAGATCTCCAGGTCGCGGTCGGCCACCATATCGACGATCACGCCGCAGCGGTAGCGATGCGGCTGGGGTGGCCGGGCCTGCTGGCCGGCGGCGTACTGCCGCGCGAAGAACGTCGAACCGAGGAAGTAGGGATCCCGCGGGTTGAAGACATATTCCTCACCGTCGAAAAGGACGAAGTCGACTCCCACGGACCCCTGGAGCGAGGGCATCGCCCGCGCCATCTCCATCAGGAGCGCCACGCCACTGGCGCCGTCGTTCGCCCCCACGAAGGTGCCCTTGGGATCGACCGGGTCGCGATCCGGGAGCGGCCGCGTGTCGTAGTGTGCCCCGACGAGCACCCGTTCGCGGCGGTCGGGATGCCACTCCACGATCAGGTTCTCCAGGTGCACGGGGCGACCGGTCCGCTGGTCGCGGATCGTGAAGGCCTGTCCAGAAACGACACCGCCGGCGGCCCGGAAATGCTCCACGAGCATGGCCCGCTGCTTCACCATCGCCTCCGACCCGCTCGGCCGCGGCCCGAGGTCACAGATCGCCTCGAGGTGGGCGAACGCCCGCGGGCCGGAGAATTCCACGGCCTCGTCGCCCCGCGCGGCCGGCAGACCGACGGCCGAGCAGGCTGCCATGCCGGCCGCCACCCGCAGGAGACAACGCATTTTCCACGGGGGCATCATCGAGGGCTCCTTCCCGCGGTAGTCTATCTGTCCGACGGCGAGGCCATCCATGGCGGTCGGCCCGTGGAACCTGCCGGGGGTTCCCGCCGGTCGTC
Source organism: Pirellulales bacterium (assembly GCA_044344895.1). Taxonomy (GTDB): domain Bacteria; phylum Planctomycetota; class Planctomycetia; order Pirellulales; family UBA1268; genus CAMCQY01. The sequence continues at coordinate 3,012 of JBIJCD010000066.1, forward strand.
GGACCTGTTCTGCGGCGCCGCCGATTTCGGGCACGAACACCATCTTGAACCTGACTTTGGTCGCGGGTCGGCGTCCATGCTCGCGGCGTCGATTTCTCCCAGGGCAGCGGTGAGCGATGCATCGGCTCCTGTTTTCGGCGGCGTGCTTGCTGGCGATCGTCGCATCCGCCGATCGCGCTGGGGCCGGACTCGGCCCGGAAAACCTGTTCGTCGTCGTCAACGCGTCGAGCCCCGACAGTGTCGCGGTGGCCAACGCCTTCGCGACCATCCGCGACGTGCCGCCGATCAACGTCCTCATGCTGCCGTGGCAGGGAGGCACCGAGAGCATGAGCATCGCCGCGTTTCGCAGCGACCTGCTGATGCCGGTGCTGCGGGCGATCGACGCGCGGCGGCTGGGACCGCAGATCGACTGCATCGTCTATTCGACCGACTTCCCCTGGCGGATCGACTTCGCCGCGGAGATGCCCCCCGCCCTGGCGTCGCAGGAGGAGCACAAGTTTCCCTCCGGCTCGCTCACCGGGATGACGATGCTCTTCCAGGCGGTCCAGAGCGGCGCCGGCCCCGTCTGGCTCGATCCGCGCAGCAACCGCTACTGGCGGCCGCTCGACGCCGGTGGCGTGCCCGGCTCCACCGACGGATTCCACAACTGGTACGGCTGGGGGCCGGCGGGGGAACTGCTTGAATCGGGCGGCCAGCGCTACGTGCTCTCCGTGATGCTCGGCGTGACCGCCGGCCGCGGCAACACCGTCGCGGAGATCGTCCGCGGGCTGCGGTCGTCGGCGGCCGCCGACGGCACGCGTCCCGCGGGCACGATCTACTTCGTGACCAACGAGGACGTGCGAACCACCACCCGCAGCCCCGGCTTCCAGCCGATCGTGAGCGAACTGGTCCGCAGCGGCGTCAGGGCCGAGGTGATCAAGGGGACGCTGCCGGTGGACCGCCGCGACGTCGCCGGCCTGATGACGGGACGTTCCGACTTCGACTGGCAGGGAAGTCGCAGCACGATCGTGCCGGGCGCGATCTGCGAGAACCTCACGAGCTTCGGCGCGGTCTTCACGCCGTCGGCCGGACAGACGCCGCTGTCGGCGTTCATTCGGGCCGGCGCCGCCGGCTCGAGCGGCACCGTCATCGAGCCCTACGCTATCCAGGCGAAGTTTCCCCATCCCTCGATCCAACTGCACTACGCGCGGGGCGCCACGCTCGCCGAAGCCTTCTACCAGTCGGTGCAGTCGCCCTATCAGCTGCTCGTCGTCGGCGATCCGCTGTGTCGACCGTGGGCGACGATCCCGTGGATCGACGTGACGCTCCGCGATGCCCGCGGTGCGGCTGTCGAGCCCGGGGCGGCGGTCTCGGGTCTCGTCGAAATCGAGCCCCGCGGCACTGTGCGCGCCGCCGCCGGTGGCCCTCGGCCGACGACCGTCGTCGACCGGTTCGCTCTCTTCGTCGACGGCGTGCGGCTGGCGCAGTGCGCCGCGGGCGAGCGGCTGCCGCTGGACACCGCCAGGCTGGCCGACGGCCACCACGAGTTGAGCGTGGTGGGCACCGACTCGTCGTCGCTCGAATCGCAGGGCCGCTGGACGACACCGGTATTGATCGCGAACCATGGCCGCACGCTCACGCTTCAGATCGAGCCCGACCGCGTGCCGCCGACGGGAAGCGTGCGGATCGGCGTCAGGGGGGATGGCATCGAAGGTGCCGCGGTGTTCGCCATGGGCCGCGTGCTCGGCCGCACGAGTGGCCCCGAGGCGACGATCGAGGTGCCGGCCGCGCTGCTGGGCCGCGGCCGCGTGGAGATCCACGCCACCGGCAGAGCGGGCGATGGTGCGGCCAACAGCGTCAACGCCCGGCCCGTGACGATCGAAGTGACCGAGTAGGAAGCCGGCCTCGTGACGGCGAGGGAAAGGCAGGATTCATGACGACACGCAGCACGATCCTCGAGCGGCTCCGCGGCAGGGTGGCGGCCGGCGAGCCCATCATCGGCGCCGGGGCGGGCACGGGCATCTCCGCGGCCTGCGAGGAGGCCGGCGGCATCGACCTCATCGTGATCTACAACTCCGGCCGCTTCCGCATGGCGGGCCGCGGGTCGCTGGCGGGCCTGATGCCCTACGGCAACGCCAACGAGATCGTGCTGGAGATGGCCCGCGAGGTGCTCACCGTCGTGCGGCGCACGCCCGTGCTCGCCGGCGTGTGCGCCACCGATCCGTTCCTGCTCCGCGACCGGTTCCTCGGCGAGCTCAAGTCGCTAGGCTTCTCCGGCATCCAGAACTTCCCCACGGTGGGTCTCATTGACGGCGTCCTGCGCCAGAATCTCGAGGAGACCGGGATGTCGTACCAGCTCGAAGTCGACTGCATCGCCCGCGCCCGTGAGCTCGACATGCTCACCACGCCGTATGTCTTCAATGTGGAAGAAGCGACGATGATGGCCAGGGCAGGCGCCGACGTCGTGGTGGCCCACATGGGACTCACGACCAGCGGCGCGATCGGCGCCCGCACCGCCCTGTCGCTCGACGAGTGCGTGACGCGGGTGCAGCGGATCATCGATGCCGTCAAGGAGATCCGGGGCGACGCGTTCGTGCTCTGCCACGGCGGGCCTATCGCCACCCCGGACGACGCGCGGCAGATGTTCGCCCGGTGCCGCGGCCTCGACGGCTTCTATGGCGCCAGCTCGATGGAGCGGCTGCCGACGGAGCGGGCGATCACCGGGGAGATCCGCCGGTTCCGGGAGCTGCGGCTGTGACCGGCGCCGCCGCGCCGCGGCCGACGATCGCCGTGCTCGGCACGTTCGACACGAAGGGAGTGGAGCACGCCTTCGTGGCGGAGGCCATCCGCGACCGGGGCTGCACGCCGCTGCTGCTCGACGCCAGCCCGGTGCCGGGGCCGCTACCCCCGCAGCTCGCCGCGTTCGAGTGCCTGCGGGTGCGGAGCGATGCGGAGCTCGCTGCGGCGGATCGCGGCACGGCCGTGGCCACGGTGGCCGCGCAGGCCCCGCAGCTGCTCGCCGACCTCGCCGCCACGGGGAGAATCCAGGGCGTGATCGCACTGGGCGGCGGCGGCGGCACGGCCATCGCGACGGCGGCGATGCGGGGCCTGCCGATCGGCCTCCCGAAGGTGATGGTTTCGACGCTCGCCGGGGGCGACGTGACCGGCTACGTCGGCACGAGCGACATCGTCATGGTGCCGAGCCTCGTCGACGTGGCCGGGCTCAACCGCCTGTCGCGCCAGGTGTTCCTCCAGGCCGCGGCAGCCGTCTGCGCGATGGCGGAGGCCCGGCTGCCCGCCGCCCGCGACGTCCATGCCCGGCCGCTCGTCGTGGCCTCGATGTTCGGCAACACGACGCGGTGCGTCGATCACGCTCGTGAGATCCTCGAACAGGCGGGCTACGAGGTGCTCGTCTTCCACGCCACGGGCACCGGTGGCCGGCTCATGGAGGCGATCATCGATTCGGGCATCGTCGCCGGCGTGCTCGACATCACCACGACCGAATGGGCCGACGAACTCGTAGGGGGCATCCTCGCCGCGGGGCCGCAGCGGCTCGAGGCCGCCGCCCGCCGCGGCGTGCCGGCGGTGGTCGTGCCCGGCTGTCTCGACATGGTCAACTTCGGCCCGCCGGAGACGGTGCCCGACCGGTTCCGTGGCCGCAGGTTCTACGGGCACAGCCCGCAGGTCACGCTGATGCGGACGACGGCCGAGGAGTGCCGCGAGCTGGGCCGGATCGTGGCCGAGAAGCTCAACGCGTCGGTCGGCCCGGTCTGCGTCGAGATTCCGGCGCGGGCGGTCAGCGTGATCTCGGCCGCCGCGGGGCCGTTCGCCGACGCGGAGGCCGACAGGGCGCTCTTTGACTCCCTGCGCGGGCACCTGCGGCCCGGCATCCCCTGCACCGAGCACGACCTCGAGATCAACGACCCCGCGTTCGCCGCGCGATGCGCGCACCAGTTGCTCGCGCTGCTGACGCGGTGATCGCGCTGCCACGCCCAGTCGCGGCCGCGGCGGTGTGCCCGAGGGCCGCAGACAGCGCCTGCGCCGCCGCAGCGACCTGCCGGCCGAGCGCGGGCAGTCGTGCCGCCGTGACGCGGTCGCTCGGCCCGCTCACCCAGACGGCCGCGATCACGTCGCCCGCGCGGTCGAAGACCGGGGCCGCGGCGCAGGCGTAGGCCTCGCTCTCCTCGCGCCGGTCGAACGCGTGGCCCCGCTCCCGCACCGCAGCGAGCTCGCGGAAGAGCGCCCGCGCCGACGTGATCGTGCGGGGAGTGTGCCTGACGAAGCGAATGTCGGCCACGAGACGGCGGCACATCTCCTCTGGCAGGAAGGCGAGCATCGCCTTGGCCGGTGCCGCCGTGTGCAGGGGAAACGCGTGGCCCACCTCGACCACCACCTTCACCGGCTGCGACGAGGGCATCTGGTCGAGCACGACGCCGCGGGAGCCGGAGAGCGTGCCCAACAGCGCCGTCTCGCCGGTGGTGTCGCGGAGCGACCGCAGCACCGGTCCGGCGGCCTCGAGGAGCCGCGCTCCTCCGATCGCGGCATGGCTCACGGCGAGCATTTTTCGGCTGACGCGGTACCGCTTCGTCGCCTCGTCGCGATCGACGTAGCCCCGCAGCGACAGCGTCGTGGCGCTGCGGAAGACCGTGTTCTTCGGGATACCGAGGGCTTCGGTCAGCTCCGTCAGCGTCATTCCCTCGGGCCGCTCCGCCAGCGTCTCCAAGAGGTCGAGCGTGCGATCGAGCACCGGCACGCGATAGCGGTCGAGCCGGTGCGGTCGCGTCGCTCGGGGCATCGGAATGCTGGCTCTGGAGTTTCCGAAAGGCCGGACGGCGGGGGCTCGTTGCGGGCACGACGCGCCATGCGTTATACAACCGATTTCTCAATGGTTTCAAATGACAAACACAATCTCACCTGACAAACTCGGGCCTGCGCCCACTGTCGTCGTCACCGGCGGGTCGCGGGGCTACGGCGCGGGCATCGCGGAGGCCTTCGCGGCCGCCGGCGGCCGCGTCTGGATCACCGGCAGGGATGCCGCCACCCTCCACGCCACCGCCAGCCGGCTCGGGGCGACCCCGTTCGTCGCCGACGTGGCCGACGGCGCCGCCTGGGATCGGCTCTTCGCGGAGGTGCTCGCGGAGACCGGGCGGCTCGACGTCCTCGTCAACAACGCCGGCGAGGGCGTGCGGATCGCCCCGGCGGACGAGCAGACCGATGAGGCCATGCTGCAAAGCATCTCGAGCAACCTCACCGGCGCGATGCTCGGCTGCCGCCGGGCCGCCGGGATCATGCAGCGGCAGGGCAGCGGGCTCATCGTCAACGTCGGCAGCGCCTGCTCGGTACACGCCTGGGCGGGCTGGGGCGTCTACTCGGCGGCCAAGGCGGGCCTGCTCATGTTCACGCGGTGCCTGCTGGCCGAGCTGCGGCCGCACGGGGTCCGCGTCACATCCGTGCTCCCCTCCTGGGGACAGACCGACTTCACCACGGGCGCCCACCTGCCCCCCCGCGATCCCGAGATCCTGGCTAAGTGCATCGCGCCGGCCGACCTCGGGCAGCTGATTCTCCACACCTTCCGGATGCCGGCCCATCTCGTCACCGAGGAAATCCGGCTGTGGCCGATGGTGCAGCCGATCGGCCAGCTTTGACCTCCAGGACGCCGCTGCCATGCGATTGTTTCTTGTCTTCCTCGCGGCGCTCATGCTTCCCGCGGCCGCGCCGCTGCCCGCCGCGGACCACGTGATCGAGCCCGGCGACGATCCCCAGGCCGTTCTGGATCGCGCCGCGCCGGGTGACCGGCTGGTGTTCCGGCCGGGCCTCCATCAGCAACGTCCAGGGAGGCATCGCGCGCTGCTCTACGTCGACAGACCCATCCACATCGACCTGGAGCGGGGAGCCACGCTCAAGCTCGCCGACGACGCCACCCGGCTCGAGGCCGAGCCCGAGATCACCACCGATCAGGACGCGGGCAAGAAGCTCGACGACCTGGAGGTGGGAGGCACGTTCGACCTGTTCAAGCCCTGCATCTTCACGATCCGGATCGACTCCGAGGGCGGCGAAGGCGGCGCAGACACGTTCGCCTGGGGACTGTTCGAGAGCGCCGACAACCCGCAAGGGACGGCCAAGCTCGGGCCGTCGGCGACCGCGTTCGCCGCGACGCCGCAGCCGCGCGTACCGATCACGGGCGACTGGCAGCCGCTCGCGCACGGCGTGCAGATCCGCTTCGGCAGCAGGACCGGCCACAACAAGGGGAGCACCTGGTTCGTCACCTACGACGGCCCGGTCGCCTACGGCATCCGCATCGGGCACGGGCGGCAGTCCGACGCGATCGAGAACGTGCGGATCACCGGCCACGGCACGATCGACATGAATGCCTCGCACAACGTGCAGCCGGGCTTTCTCGTCAAGGACATCAACGCCTGCGTGCTCGTCCACGGCCGCGTCCGCGGCGTGCTCGTCGAGGGCATCACCATGACCGACACCAACCGCTCCGTAATGTGCTACGGCGAGCACAGCGGCAGGTTCCTGCCGGGGGGCGACGTGACCCCGGGCGAGTCGTTCGACGCCGAGGACATCACGATCCGCCGCACCCGCACGCTCAACCCGAACGGTTCCGGGTATCTCCTCGGCCATCCGTCCTTCCGTGGCCAGCTGCGGAAGGTGAGGTGCAACGACAACTACATGGAGACCGGCGTGACCGCCATCGAGCCCAACTTCAACCTCGACGGCTACGAGGTGATCGGCAACGTCATCAAGTGTGGCGGCGACCATGGCGCCATCCACTGCTGGCGGTGCTCCCGCAACGGCTTCGTCATGGATAACCTGCGAATCCACGACGATACGGGCAAGCCGGTGGTGGGGCTGGGCGCGCCCCGCGGCTGGGAGAAGCCGGAGCCGCCGCTGCAGCGCAACAACCGCAACCAGCTCAGCGATCCGCCACCGGCCGAGCCCGCCCGCGTGCCCCCCTTCGGCCGCCGCGTGCTCGTCAGCGACTACGGCGGCGACAAGATCGCCATCATCGCCGCGGACGGCCGCGTGGAGTGGGAGCACCCCGCCGAGAAGCCGCAGGACGTGTGGATGCTGGCCAACGGCAATGTTCTCTTCAGCCATCTCCGCGGGGCCCGGGAGGTCACGCCCGGGCACGACGTCGTCTGGAGCTACCGCGCCCCGAAAGAGGTCGAGGTGCACGGCTGCCAGCCGCTGCCCGATGGACGGGTCATGGTCGTCGAGTGCGGCACGAAGCGGCTCGTGGAAGTGGGCCGCGACGGCACGATCGTCCGCGAGATCCCCGTGCCGGTGAAGACCACGAAGCCCCACGATCAGATCCGCGGCTGCCGGCGGACGCCCGACGGCCGCTATCTCGTCAGCGCCAAGGGCGACCGCGCCGTCCTCGAACTCGCCGCGGACGGTTCGCTCCTGCGCACGATCGCAACGCCGGGCGACCCGCACGAGGTGCGGGAGCTGCCGGGGGGCCGCGTCCTCGTCGCCTGCGGCGAGGGGGAGGCGCTGCTCGAGTTCGACCGCGACGGCCGCGTGGTCTGGAAGCTCGGCACGCAGGAGGTGCCTGATAATCCCCTGCGGCTCGTGAGCGGGTTCCAGCGGCTGCCGGACGGCCACACGGTCGTGGTGAACTGGCTGGGCCACGGCTACCTCACGACCACCGCGCAGTTCTTCGAGCTCGACGCCGACAAGCGGGTCGTGCGGCAGTTCACCGACCACGGCCGGTTCGTGAGCATCAACAAGGTGCAGCTGCTCGACGTGCCGGGTGATCCCGCCCGCGATGAGATCTGGCGCTGACGCGGCCTGGGGGACATGCCGGACGATGCGCGTCCTGGCGACGCTGGCGGGGGGCCTGCCGCGCGTGCTACCCTTGCCAGACATCTTGCCACACTTCTCCGGTATCGATGGCATGTCCGACCGGCATCTGCGAGCGCGACGGGATGGGGTGATCGTCGCCCTCGGCCTTGTGTGCGGCATGGCGGCGTGGTGCACGTCGCGATGCGGCACGGCCATCGCGGCGGAGCCGATCGTCGGCACCCTCGTCGCCGACCGCACCAACGTGATCCTCGTCCTGGCCGACGACCTCGGCTATGGCGACGTGGGCTGCTCCGGCAATCCCGATATCGACACGCCGGCCATCGACCGGCTGGCCCGGCAAGGCGTGCGGCTGACGGCCTGCTACGCCCCGTCGTCGCTCTGCTCGCCGTCGCGAGCGGGCATCCTCACCGGTCGCTTCAACCACCGTACCGGGGCGGTCGACGTGTCGAGCAACCGCGGCGTCGACCGTCTCGACCGCGGCGAGCGGACGATCGGCGACCACTTTCGTGCCGCGGGCTACGCCACCGCCTACGTAGGCAAATGGCACAGCGGCGTCTACTGCGACGATCACCTGCCCCACCGCCGCGGCTTCGACCGGTTCGTCGGATTCGCCAACGGCGGCATCGACTTCGAACGCTGGCAGCTCGAGCGGCGAATCGCGGCGGCCGGGCAGCGGGCCGAGTCGGTCCGCGTCGAGCCGCACGACGGCCGGCACATCAGCGACGTGCTGGCCGACGAGGCGGCCGGCTTCGTGCGGGAATCGGCGGCGGCGGGGAGCCCCTTTGCGGTTCTGTTCGCGCCGGCTGCGATCCACCCGCCCCTGCAGGCGCCGCAGGCCCTGATCGACAAGTACACCGCGCGGCTGGCCGGCCGGGCCTCTCCTGCGGTGGCAATCACCTGCGCGATGATCGAGCAGATGGACGCCGGTATCGGCCGGCTGCTCGCCGCCGTCGATCAGGCGGGCGTTCGCGACCGGACGCTCGTCATCGTCACGAG
>JBIJCD010000452.1:0-3140 GCA_044344895.1 Pirellulales bacterium
GCGTCGCTCTGATGCCCACGCTCGCCGCGCTCGCGGGAATCCGCTGCGCATCACCATCCATCGACGGCGAGGATCTGAGCGCCGCCTTCCGCGGCGCACCCGCGGTGCGGCAGCGTCCGCTGCATTGGGAATGGTTCTTCGAGGTCGTTGGCGACCCAGCCTTCATGGCACCGCCGCTCGCCGTCCGCGACGGCCCGTGGAAGTTCTACTGCGACTACGCCGGCGGCGATGTGCAGCTCTTCGACGTGGTCGCCGACCCCTCCGAGCTCTCCGATCGTTCCGCCCACCATCCCGACGTCGTCGATCGGCTCCGCGGCTCGGCACTCGCGTGGGTGCAATCCCTGCCGCCTGCCGAGCTGCGCACGGCAGTCGCCAACGGCGCCGACCGCATGCAGCTGCTCGACATCCGCAAGCCGCGAAAAGGAAACTGACGAGGCGGGCTCGGGCTCCGCCCTGCGGCCGTCGCGCGGAAGGCACAGCCACCTCGCCTCCGGCCTCACTCGCCCGTCGTGGTGCGGCCCGTGAGCAGGTCGAAGGCACCGATCGCCGGCACGAGCATCGCCAGCGTCGCGAAACCGTAGGCCGTCGCCGCCACGAGGAACACCTGCAGCACGTTGCCCTGCAGGAAGCCCGTGATCGCCACGAACGTGAGGCTCGGCAGCAGCGCCGAGGCCCAGCCGATCGCGGGCGACGGATTGCGGGCAGAGAGGGCGGCGTAGAGGCCGATGGCGCCGCCGACGATCACGGCCAGGAACGGGGCCAGCTGCAGCTCGAAGCTCGAACCGAAGGCGACCATGATCCGCATCGCGGTGGCCACGCCGACGAAGAGAAACGCCACCGTGCCCAACGCCACGGCGATCGCCCGCCGCGACGCGGCGTGCGAGAGTCCGGCATAGAGGCCGAGCACCGCCGCGAAGAAGGTGAGGACGGCCATCCCCAGCCCCATGTAGATCGCGTTCTCGACCGTCGTGATCCGGGCCGCGGCCAGCGCGCCGCAGAGCACCAGCGGCAGCAGCACCATCTCGCGGGCCGCGGTGAGCACGCCGAACAGCTTGCCCCACACGAACTCTCCCGGCTCGAGGTCGGTGACCAGCAGCACGTCGAGCGCCCCGCGGTCGCGCTCGGTGGTGATGCTCGTCACCGCCATCGCCGCCACCGTCAGCAGGCTCGCCAGCGCCATCGGCACCACGGCCACGGCCACCGCGAGTCCGTCGGGCCGCGGCCGCCTGGCCTCGGCGACGATGCCCGCGACCGCCGCCGCGAAGAGCACCAGCCAGGCCAGCCGCACCAGCAGCATCGCCCTGCCGTGCGCCCGCGTGCAGATTTCCCGCCAGAGCACCGGATTGTCCCAGACCGTGCGCGACGGCCGCCGCGCGACGGCCGCGCCCGCCGCGGCACCGGCGGCGTCGGCCTCGTCGCCGGCCGTGCGCCGGCGGGCCTCCTGCGCCGTGTTCCAGGCACGCATTCGAATCACGGCCAGCGCGTTGGCCGCGGCGATCGCGGCCGCACACACGCCCAAAAACGGCGGCAGCGTGCCGCCGCCGGCCGGCGACAGGGCGGCGAAGACGGCCCGTGCCGGCGATGCCACCGCCCCCGCGGCCGGGCCGAACCTGCCCGCGACGACCTCGCCGACCGCCACCCAGGCGACGAGCGCGAAGGTGGTGATCGCCAGCGACTGGAACGTGGTGTCCTTCCAGAAGGCGACGCAGTTGGCCACGCTGGCGGCCACGAGCGCCGCCGCCACCGTCACCGCGAAGAGCCGGGCCAGCTGCGGCGGCGTCACGCCGCCGAAGAGGGCCGCGATCGCGAATACCGGCACCGCGGCCAGCAGGAGCAAAAGCACCCGCAGCAGGCTGCCGACGAGCTTGCCCAGCACCAGCTGGGCGTCGGAGAGCCGGCTGATGAGCAACAGTTCCAGCGTCCGCCGGTCCTTCTCGCTCGTCACCGCCACGGTGCTGGTCATCGCGGCGGCCAGCATCGCCAGCGATAGCTGCAGCGGCGCCAGGATCCGCATGAGCGTGGCGCCGAAGCGGGCCGTGTCGCCGGCGGTGGTCACCGCCTGCGTGCCCGTGACCACGAGCCAGCAGGTGGCGACGATGGCCAGCAGGGCGCCCGAGTAGACCGCCCGGGCCACGAACAGACCGCGGGCCCGGGGCACCGCCCGCACTTCCCGCTCGAGAACAGCTCCCAGCATGCTCCGACTCCGCGGCACCCGTCCGCTCGATTCCTAGAAAAACCGGCTCGGCACCGATACAGTAGCAGACGTCGCGTCGGGACACGCCGCCGCCCCCGCACCGGCCGCGTTTTCGACAATCGCAGGGGCTCTCGCCCAGCGTGCACGCGATTCCCCGATTCCAGGAGATCCACCGCATGCCGGCCCGCCCCGCAGCCTCAGCCGTCCATCTTCCGGCGAGGCCCGGCACGGCGGTCCTCGCCGCGCTGGCGACGGTGCTCCTTGCGGCGCCGCCCGCCGCGGCCCAGGGGCAGCTCACGGCCCAGTCGCTCGTCGGCAAGGCCGTGTCCGACGACGCCCAATACGCCGACATCGACAGTGCCATCACCCGGTTTCGCGACCGCGACATCGACGGCTGCCGGGCCATGCTCGAGCGGGCACGGTCCAACAATCCAAAGCTGCCGCCGCCGGGAGTGATGATGGCGCTGTTGTGGCTGAACGCGAATCAGCTGGGACCGGCCCGGGCGGAGCTGGAAGACGCGGCGGTGAAGTTCGCAGGCGATCCCGAGCCCTACCTGCTGCTGGGCGACCTCGCCTTTCAGGAACGCCGCATCACAGACGCCAGCGTCCTCTTCGAGAAGGCGCGGCAGCTCAACGCCGCCTTCGCCGAGAACCCGAAGCGCAAGCGGGATTTCCAGATCCGCGGCCATGCCGGCACGGCGGCCGTGGCGGAGGCCCGCAGGCAGTGGGAGACCGCGGAGAAGGAGCTGCGCGGCTGGCTGGAACTCGATCCCGACAATTCCAGCGGCCACCAGCGGCTGGGCATCGTGCTCTTCCGTCTCGACAAGCCGCAGGAGGCGCTGGCGGAGTTCCGGGAAGCCAAGAAGCTCGACGAGAAGTCGGTGCATCCGGAACTGGCAATGGCCCGCCTCTACGACGACGCCAAGAAGCGTGACACAGCCCGGAA
>JBIJCD010000358.1:0-4079 GCA_044344895.1 Pirellulales bacterium
GATCTTCATGCCCGCCGGGCCGATGCTCGCGGGACGCTACAGGGACCAGCGGCTCGGCAGCGGCACCGACGTGTGGAAGTTCTGGGCGCAGCGTCAGGCAGGCTGCCTCGAGGACTGCGTCTTCCGCCAGCTCGAGGAGGGCATCGCCCGGTCGCCTGGCACCTGCATGACCATGGGCACGGCCTCCACCATGGCGGCCGTCACCGAGGCGCTCGGGATGATGCTGCCCGGGGCGTCGACGATTCCCGCCGTACATTCGGCCCATTCCCGGATGGCTGCGGCGTGCGGCCGGCGGATCGTCGAGATGGTCTGGGAAGACCTGCGGCCCTCGGCGATCCTCTCGCCGCGGTCGTTCGACAACGCCATCGTCGCCGACATGGTGCTGTGCGGGTCGACCAACGCGATCATCCATCTGCTGGCGCTCGCGGGCCGCGCCGGTGTGTCGCTGTCACTCGACCGGTTCGACGAGCTCTCCCGGCAGGTGCCGGTGCTCGCGAATCTGCGGCCCGCCGGCGAGTTTCTCATGGAGGACTTTCACGACGCCGGGGGGCTGCCGGCCCTGCTCGAGCGGATCCGTCACCTGCTGGCGGTCGACTGTCCCACCGTCAACGGTCGCACGCTGGGCGAGAACATCGCCGGCGCGGAGGTGATCGACGAGCGGGTGATTCTCCCGCTCGGCCGGCCGCTGGCGTCGGCCGGCGGCACCTTCGTGCTGCGGGGCAACCTCGCGCCGGACGGCTGCGTCATCAAGCCGACGGCGGCGGAGCCGCGGCTCCTGCGGCACACCGGCCGGGCGTTCGTGTTCGACGGCTACGCCGACCTCAAGGCCCGGATCGACTCCCTGGACCTGGGCATCACGGCCGACGACGTGCTCGTGCTGCGGAACGCCGGCCCCCTCGGGGCGCCCGGCATGCCCGAATGGGGCATGCTGCCGATCCCGAAGCGGCTCCTCGAACAGGGCGTCCGCGACATGGTGCGGATCTCGGACGCCCGCATGAGCGGCACGAGCTACGGCACCTGCGTGCTCCACGTCGCCCCCGAGGCCGCGGCGGGCGGCCCCTTGGCGCTCGTCCGCGACGGCGATCGGATCGCCCTCGACGTCGAGGCACGCCGCATCGACCTGCTCGTGGACGACGCGGAGCTCGCGCGGCGCCGGACCGACTGGCGGCCTCCGCCGCCCCGCGCCGACCGCGGCTACACTCGGCTCTTCCTCGACGAGACGACGCAGGCGAACCTCGGCTGCGACTTCCGCCTCCTGCACCGCGGTCCACCGGAAAAAGAGCCGGAGATCCACTGAGCGGCCGCCCGCACCCTGCCACGACCGGAGCCACGCCCATGAACCGTTCCCCCCTTGCGCCCGAGCACTTCCAGCGGTCGGTCATGGCCGTGCCGCCGCTGGCCCGCACCGGCGACGGCCGCATCGCGGTCGACGAGAATCGTCGGATCATCCGGCACCTCGAGGCCGGCGGCATCTCGCTTTTGCTCTACGGCGGCAACGCCAACCTTTACCACCTGCCGCTCGACGAATATGAGCCGCTTCTGGAGATGCTGGCCGCGGAGGCCGGCTCGGCGACGACGGTCGTGCCCTCGGCCGGGCCCACCTACGGCCTCATGCTCGAGCATGCGAAGGCGATCCGGCGGCATCCGTTTCCGGCCGTCATGGTGCTGCCGCACCAGGGGATCACGACGAGCGCCGGAGTGGCCACGGGCGTCCGTAGATTCGTCGAGGCCGCGGGCGTGCCGGCCGTGCTCTACGTCAAGCACGACGGCTACATCGATCCACCCCACGTGGCGGCGCTCGTTCACGACGGCCTGATCGCCGCCATCAAGTACGCCACCGTGCGGTCCGACACGGCCGCCGACCCCTACCTGCGGGAACTCGTGGGCCTGGTCGATCCGGCGATCGTGATCAGCGGCATCGGCGAGCAGCCGGCGATCATCCACCTGCGGGACTTCGGCCTGGGCGGATTCACGACCGGCTGCGGCTGCGTGGCACCCCGGCTCTCGCAGGCGCTGCGGGCGGCGATCCACCGCAAGGACTGGGCCGAGGCCGAGCGGATCCGGGAGATTTTCCTGCCGCTGGAGACGCTGCGGAACGCGATCAGCCCGATCCGCGTGCTCCACCATGCCGTCGGAGCGGCGGAGATCGCCGCCACCGGGCCGCTGCTGCCGCTGCTCGACCCGGTCGAGCGGCAGCACGACCCGGCGATCCGCCGGGCGGCCGTCGACCTGCTCGACGGGGATCGCAAGGCGTGAGTTTCAGTCTGGCCAGCAGCGGTGCCTAACGCGGGGCATCGGTCGTGTCGTGCTGCGATCACCGCCGCCTCGACCGCGGCACGCTCATCGATGCGTGTCAGGCAACGATCGACGAGGGGCTGCCCGTGCCCTGAGAGCCGGGCTTGGCGGCAAGCGGAGGCCTGGATGCCGGAGCGCAGCCGGCATGCAGAGAGCGGAGGCCTGGAGGGCCGACGCAAACGTCCGGCGACGGGGCACGGGCAGCCCCGTGCGTTCCATGAGAACGTCACTTCTAAAAGGCGCTACGGTCGGCTGACAACGGCTGGGAGCGATGAGCCCGGCGTGCGGGCGGCCCGCCTGCTATGCCACGATGTCGGTGACCACGTGGGCGGGCTTCACGCCGGTGAGCCGGTAGTCGAGGCCCTGAAAGCGGACGGCCAGCCGCATGTGGTCGAGGCCGAGCTGGTGCAGCAGCGTGGCGTGCAGGTCGCGGACGTGAACCGGGTGCTCCACCGGCGCGAAGCCGAATTCGTCAGTCGCGCCATAGACCATGCCCGGCCGGAAGCCGCCGCCCGCGAACCACATGGTGAAGGCGTCGATGTGGTGGTTGCGGCCGGTGCTCTCCCGCTTCTCACCCATCGGCGTTCGGCCGAACTCGCCTCCCCACACCACGATCGTGTCGTCGAGCAGGCCGCGGCGGTCGAGGTCGGTGATCAGGGCCGCCGTGGCCCGGTCGACCTGGCCGCAGACTTCCGGCAGGTGCTTCTCCAGGTTCTCGGTCGGCCCGCCGTGGTGGTCCCAGTTGGTGTGGTAAAGCTGCACGAACCGCACGCCCCGCTCCACGAGTCTCCGCGCCAGCAGGCAGTTGCGGGCGTAGGTCGCCTCCGCCCGGTCGGCGATGCCGTAGAGCGCGAGCGTCTCGGGTGTCTCGCCGGCGATGTCCATCAGTTCCGGCGCGCTCGACTGCATGCGGTAGGCCATCTCGTAGCCGGCCACCCGCGTGGCGATCTCGGCGTCGCCGGTGGCCGCGAGGTGCCGCAGATTGAGCTCGCGGACCGCGTCGACCACCCGCCGCTGGCTGGCGGCATCGACGCCCGTCGGCGTCGAGAGGTTCAGGATCGGCTCCCCCGTGCCCCGCAGCGGCACACCCTGATAGCTGCTCGGCAGGATGCCGCTGCCCCAGAGCACCGCGCCCCCGCGCGGGCCGCGCGGGCCGCTCTGCAGCACAACGAAGCCCGGCAGGTCGGAGGACTCGCTGCCCAGCCCGTAGGTGATCCAGGCTCCCATGCTCGGCCGGCCGAACTGGCCCGTGCCGGTGTTCATGAAGAGCTTGGCGGGGGCGTGGTTGAAGAGGTCGGTATTGCAGCTCTTCACGAAGCAGAGCTTGTCGACGATGCCGCCCACGTGCGGCAGGAGATCGCTCACCCAGGCGCCGCTCTCGCCGTGCCGGGCGAACGACCGCTTCGAGCCGAGCAGGTCGGTGCGGTGGCTCGTATCCATGAACGCGAACCGCTTCCCCTCGACGAAGCTGGCCGGGATCGGCTCGCCGCTCCGCTGCGTGAGCTCAGGCTTGTGGTCAAAGAGGTCGAGCTGCGACGGGCCGCCGGCCATGAAGAGATAGATCACCCGCTTGGCCCGTGGCGGGAAGTGCGGCATCTGGGCAGGCGACGCCTCGGTGGCCTCGACGCCGCTGCGGACGCCGTCGGTGGCGAGCAGCGAGCCAAGCGCCATGGCCCCCACGCCCATGCCGCAATCGCCGAAGAAGTGCCGCCTGGTCCGCTCGCGGAGCGGGTCGAATGGCTCGTCCATGGTCACTCCCTGGTCACCGTTTCGTCGAGATTGAG
>JBIJCD010000153.1:0-7697 GCA_044344895.1 Pirellulales bacterium
CGCGGGCCTGCTCGCGGCTGGGCAGCCGCGCGAGCAACTCCCGCTCCTGCGGCTCGGGCCGCCGGCCGGTGCAGCGGCGAAACGCCGCCTCGATCCCCTCGCTTTGGATGATCTCGGCGAGAGCGTCGGCGAACTCCACGAAAGCCTGATCGTTGAGCAGCGTGAGGGCCTGCAGGGGCGTGTTGCTGCGGGTGCGGCGGGTGCAGGCGCTGAAGCCGTCGGGGGCGTCGAACACCGAGAGGGCGGGAGGCGGCGAGGCCCGGTAGACGAACGTGTAGAGCCCCCGGCGGTAGCGATCCGCGCCGCTGCTCGTCTTCCAGACCCGCTTCACCTGCCCGACGGCGGTAGCGCCGGCGGGGATCGGCGGGAAGACGGGAGGGCCGCCGATCGTGGCCGCGAGCTTTCCGCTTGCCACGAGGGCGACGTCGCGGACGATCTCAGCGTCGAGCCGCAGCCGCCGTTGCCTGGCGAGCAGCGCGTTGTGCGGATCAGCCGCCGCCTGCGCCGGCGTCTCGACGGAGCTTTGCCGGTAGGCGCGGGAGGTCACGATCAGCCGCTGGAGAGACTTCAGGCTCCAGCCGCGGTGCATGAACTCCACGGCGAGCCAGTCGAGCAGCTCGGGATGCGACGGCGGCGCGCCCATCAGGCCGAAGTCGTTGTCGGTCTCCACGAGGCCGCGGCCGAAATACTGCTGCCAGACCCGGTTCACGAGCACCCGCGCGGTGAGCGGGTTGGCCGGGCTCACGAGCCAACGGGCCAGGTCGAGCCGGTTCGGGGCCGCGGCGGACGGATCGAGCGGTGGCAGCACCTCGGGCGTGCCCGGCGTCACCTCGTCACCCGGCCGCGTGAAGTCGCCCTGGGTGAGCACGGTCGTCTTGCGGGGCGTCGACAGCTCCTGGAGCACGAGCGTCGTCGTTCCGGTCTTCACCTTGCCGTCGAGTTCGAGGTACCGCTCGTTGAGGCTGCGGAACTCCTGGTCGCCCGTGCCGGGCCCCGCGGCGTACAGCAGCCGCCGCTCCTCGGGCGAGCGCTCCTCGGCGGGCTTCTCCAAGGCGGCCAACGTCGGCTTGCCGAACGGCTTTTTGAGATCGTCGGAAAGCGTTGCCTCCCAGGCCGCCAGTTCGCTCGCCCGCGGTGCCACGTAAGCGTGGACGGCCGTCAGGGCGGCGTCGCGATCGGCCTGGAGGGCGGCCGGGTCGACGCCCTTCGCCGTCACCTTGAGCTTCGGCTCGGCCTGGTTGTTCAGGAAGGCGAACAGGCGGTAGTAGTCGCGCTGGCTGACCGGATCGAACTTGTGGTCGTGGCACTGGGCGCAACCGATGGAGAGACCCAGCCAGACCACGCCCGTGGTCGCCACTCTGTCGAAGACGCTCTCGACGCGGAACTGCTCCTTGTCGATGCCCCCCTCCTCGTTGATCTGCGTGTTGCGGTGGAAGCCGGTGGCGATCTTCTGCTGCTCGGTGGCTTCGGGCAGCAGGTCGCCGGCGATCTGCTCGATCGTGAAGCGATCGAATGGCAGGTCGCGGTTGAAGGCGTCGATGACCCAGTCGCGGTACGGCCAGATCTCCCGCGGGGCGTCGATCGAATAACCGTTGCTGTCGGCGTAGCGGGCCATGTCGAGCCACCACCGCGCCTGCCGCTCGCCGTAGTGCGGGCTCTCGAGCAGCCGGTCGACCGCGGCCGTGTAGGCGGCCTCGGGATCGGAGGCGGCCGCCGCCAGGAACGCGTCGATCTCCGCCACGGTCGGCGGCAGGCCTGTCAGGTCGAGATGCAACCGGCGGAGGAGCGTCTCGGGCGGTGCGGGTGGCGCGGGCGAGAGCGATGTGCCGGCGAGCTTCGCGACGATGAAGCGATCGATCGGATGGGATTGCCCGGCCACCGCCGGGGGCTCCGATGTCACGGGCGGCAGAAACGACCAGTGCCGTTCGTACCGGGCGCCAGCGGCGATCCAGGCCCGGAGCGTCTCCCGGTCGGTGGCGGAAAGCGTGCGTCCCGATTCAGGAGGCGGCATCAGCACGTCGGGGTCGGCCGAGTCGATGCGACGGATGAGTTCGCTGGCCGCGGCGTCGCCGGGCACGATGGCGGCCTGACCGGAGTCGAGCCGCGCGGTCGCCCCTGCGGCCGTGTCGAGCCGCAGGCCAGCCTGCCGCGAATGCGCGTCAAAGCCGTGGCACGACAGGCAGTTGGCTGCGAGGATCGGCAGCACCTCGCGGTTGAAGGAGATGTCGCGGGCGAGGGAGACGTCCGGATCGTGCGCCAGCACAGCCATGGCGGAGGCCACGAGCAGGGAGCCGATTCTGAAGGCCACGATTGGGGTCGATCCACGTCGCATGCCTGGCACCGTTGGTCGCCTCGAACACAGACGCCTGCAGACGCTGCGGCTCCGTTCAGCCCGGGCATGACCATGACGCCCGTCCGCGGCGGGATCGCTCCGCTGGCGGGCCGCATGCCGCCGCTGCCGCAACATTCTAGTTTATCGTCCGATCGGGCCGTTGGCTCTCGTTCAACTCCGGTCCGGCCGCCGCTGGTCTGCGGGCCTTGCCGCGTTGCCAACCCCGGCAATACCCTCACCCTATCCGCGGTGCACGGTCGCCGCATTCAGATCGGCCCACGCGTGGATAAAGGTTTTGCGGCGACGCACCCGTAGTCGTCGTCGCTGGACGGTCGGGCCGTCGTTTTGTGCCCATGTCGTGGCCCCCCCCCGGATGACCCGCCGATGGCTCAGATGGCCCCAGATCGAGTTTGCGGGGCCGTGGCGGCATCGCCGGGGAGGGTCCTGTCGGTCGATGCCCTGCGTGGCTTCGACATGTTCTGGATCATCGGCGGAGAGCAGGTCGCCAAGGCCCTCGAGCCGATCGCCGGCAGCGGCCCGATCCGGACGCTCGCCACGCAGTTGACCCACGTCGAGTGGGAGGGATTCCGCTTCTACGACCTGATCTTTCCACTGTTTCTATTTCTCATCGGCGTGTCGATCGTGCTGTCGATGGACCGCACGATCGCGACAGCCGGCCGCACCGGGGCGCTGGTGCGGATCGCCCGCCGCAGTGCGCTGCTCTTCGCGATCGGGATCTTCTACTACGGCGGGATCTCCCGGCCGTGGCCCGACGTGGCACTTTCCGGCGTGCTGCCCCGGATCGCCCTGTGCTACCTGTGCGCTGCGTCTCTCTATGTGCTCGTGCCACCCAAAGGAATCGTCATCGCGGCGGCTGCCTGTCTGATCGGCTACTGGGCCCTGATGACGTACGTGCCATTCCCCGACGTGGATCTCTCACACCCGCCGCTCGGCAAGAAGGCGACGCAGGCCGATGCCAGGCCGGTCGCCGAGGTGCTTGCCGAAGCGAAGGGCACCACCCGCGGCACGTTTGCGGAAGGCCACAACCTCGCCCACTACGTCGACTTCCGCTGGCTCCCGGGAAGAAAGCGCAATCTCAATTACTCCAACGAGGGCCTGCTGAGCACGATTCCCGCCGTCGCCATCACGCTCTTCGGCATCATGGCAGGCTGGGTGCTGACCAGTGCGCAGGTGGATAGCCGATGCAAGGTCGCCCTGCTGATGGGAGCGGGTGCGACGGGCGTCGCTCTCGGGCTGCTCTGGGGCTTCCAGTTTCCGCTCGTCAAGCGGATCTGGACGTCGTCCTTCTGCCTGCTGACGGCGGGTTGCTCCGCCATGCTGCTGGCGGCGTTCTCCCTCGTGATCGACGTGTGGGGCTGGCGCCGGTGGTGCATACCCTTCCTCTGGATCGGCGGCAACGCGCTGACGGCCTATCTCGCCGTGAACCTGGTCGACTTCCAGGGGATCGCCGCACGGCTGGCAGGTGGCGACATGCGGCTGTTTGTCGATCGCATCGCCGGCCGCGGCATGGGCGACCTCGTTGTCGCGGTCGTCGCACTTGCGTTGCCGCTGCTGCTCGCGGGATTTCTGTACCGACGCAAAATCTTCATCCGGTTATGAATACGTGTCGTGATCGCGACGCACGCCGCACCCTGCTCCTCACGCTCGCCGCGTGTGCCGCGCTCTCGGTGCGAGGCGCGTGGGCCGCGGCGGCGGAGCGGCCGGCCACGCGGCCGAACATCCTCCTGGTCCTCGCCGACAACTGGCGGTGGCCGACCGCGGGCGGCCTCGGCGACCCGATGGCCCGCACGCCCGCGTTCGATCGGATCGTCCGCGAGGGCGTGCTGTTCACGCACACGTTCAATCCGGTGCCGTCCTGCTCACCGACACGCGCCTGCCTGCTCACGGGCCGCTACGCGCACGAGCTCGGCGAGCGGGCGAACCTCTGGAGCGGTTTTCCGCAGGACACTCCCGTCGTCACGCAGCTCCTGCGGGAGGCGGGCTATGAGCTCGGCTATAGCGGCAAGCCGTGGGGGCCCGGCGATCACGAGGCCTCCGGCTGGAAGGAAAACCCGGTCGGTCCGAAGTTTCCAGGCTTCGCGGAGTTTCACGCCGCCCGCGATCGCTCCCGGCCTTTCTTTTTCTGGATCGGCAACACGGCCACGGCCACGAGGGGCGGCAAGCTGCCCTATCTGGCCGCCGCCCGGGCGGCGCTCGACGCGAAGCCGCTCGTCGTGCCGCCCGAACTGCCCGACTGCCCGGAAGTCCGCGACGATCTTCTCAACTACTATGGCGGCGTGATGGCGCTCGACCAGGAGGCCGCCCGCGCCCTCGCCGTGCTCGAGCAAGTCGGACAGCTCGACGACACGGTCGTGGTCTACACCAGCGACAACGGCTGGCAGATGCCCCGCGGCCTGGCCAACTGCTACGACGCGGGATCCCGCGTGCCGCTCGCTGTCCGCTGGGGAAATCGCCTGACCGCCGGCCGCGTGGTCGACGCCTTCGTGAACGTCGCCGACCTGGGCCCCACGTTCCTGGAGCTGGCCGGGCTTGTGCCGCCGGGCGTCATGACGATGCGGAGCATCCGTGGGCTGCTGCTCGGCGAAGCCGACCCGTCGCCGCGGGACGCCGTGTTCATGGAGCGCGAGCGGCACGCCAACGTCCGGCGCGACAACCTCGCCTATCCCGTGAGGGCCATCCGCACCCGCGATTACCTCTACCTGCGGAACCTCCGCCCGGGCCGCTGGCCTGCCGGGGATCCCGACGTGTTCTTCATCCATGGCCGGCCGTTCGGTGACGTGGACACCACGCGAGTGAAGGATTTCCTGCTGGCCCATCGGGACGATCCGTCACAGGCCTCGCACATCGCGCGGACCTTCGGCAAGCGGCCCGCGGAAGAGCTCTACGACTGTCGTACCGACCCGCATCAGCTCACGAACGTGGCCGGCCGGCCCGACTATGCCGACGCGCTGGTCCGGCACCGCGAGCGGGTCGATGCCTGGATGCGCGAGACCCACGACCCGCGGGTCGATCCCACGTACGACGGCTGGGACGCCTTTCCCTACTACGGCAAGCCATCGCGACACGAGTAATCCGTCGCGCTACCGGCGGGTGAGCTGCGGTTCGAACCAGACTCCCCAGTCGGCCGTTGTGCCGTCGCCGCCGTCCTCCGTCTCGAGGGCGAGGCTTCGCACGCCGGAAACGTCGAGGTCGAACGCTTCCAGCTGGTCGGGCCCCAGCTTTTTCGAACGGAAGATCTTCCGGCCGTCCGCGCGGATCACGAACACCACCGATCCGCCCGGCTGCGTGGGCAACCCGCAGGAGCCGGTGAGCCGATCCCAGCGGCCGGCGAGGTCGTAGCGATGCAGCGACTTGGCGTGGGCGTAGATACCCCGGTCAAACACCCTGCCGGCCGACACGAGCAGCGGCTCCCGGCGCGGCAGGTGGTCGTAGGCCGGCTTGAGCCAGCCCACCTGCGCCTCTGCCGGCGTCGCGGCGGAGAGCGGCAGCGACTTTTCGGCGGCGGGCACGTCGGCCGGTGGCACCGTCTGCCTGTTGGCCGACCGGGCTGCGAGGATCGTGCCCGCCAGCGCTTTCGCCCTGCTCCCGGCCGGCAGGCCGTCCTGGATCGTCATGGCGCGGGCGACATCACCCCGGTCGAGCGCCGCGGAAAAGCCATCCAGCTCGAACCCCAGCCGTAAGGCCTCGATGTCGACAACGCCGTCGGCGGCCACCGCGTAGGCGTGGCTCCAGGTGGTGGTGCCGCCGTTGGAGTGGCAGGCGATGATCCGCAGGGCCGCGGGTCTGCCCGCCACGAGGGCGTTGCAGTCAAGGGTGAAGCTGCCGTCGGGCTGCATCCCCGCCGCGACCGTCCGCGCGTCGTAGTCGCCGCCCGCTTCGGGATCGAGGTAGCCGACGACCGCGTACACCGGCGGCGTGCCCGCGACGCGGCCCGACACCGTGAACGACCTGCCATCCGCGGCTGTGGCGGCGACGGGGTCGGCCAGCGCGGCAGTCACGGGGTCGTGCATCCCCTTCACCGATCCGGAAAACTGCGGATGCGACGCCAGCTGCAGGCCGTCGGCCAGCGTGAGGAACGATCCCTTCCCTTCGCCCCGGGTCTCCTCTGCGTAGGTGAGGTTGCCGGCGCCCATGAGCGCGGTGCCGCGGGCCGCGGCCTGGCCCTCCGTGGCGCGGCAGTGCGGCAGCCCGAGCGCATGGCCCAGTTCGTGCGCGATGCCGCCGATGAAGATCGAATTGTGCTTGCCCAGGGAGATCCGGCCATATTGGCCGTCGGTGATCAGCGGCTGCTTGCTCGGAAGGTTGCGCACGTCGAGCTCGGGCGAGTCGAGCTGGTAGGCCGTGCCGCTGCGATGGTCACCGCCGGCGTAGTAAGGACTCTTGTGCGTGAACGTGAGCGTGTCGGGATCCCAGGTGGCGAGGTTCGTGAAGATCATCACGGTTTCGCGGTCGATGTCGACGCCCGCGGCCTTGAGCACCGGCAGGCACTCCTTGCGAATCCTGTCGCCGTCGGGCGTGCCGTACTCGGCGAAGCCCCCCTCCCCCACCACCTCGTGGATCACGAGCCGGCTGCGATCGTCACGGACAAGCTGGAACGACCGCGTGCCCAGGCCGAGCCGCTCCATCTCGCGGCCGTAGAAACGCTCGATGTGCGTCAGGATCCGGTCGAGCCGGCCACGGTGGTCGGCGGGAAAGTCGCGATCCTTCGCCCGCCAGCAGATCACGTGCAGCCGCCGCGAGCCGGGCTGGGGATCGTCGGCATGGTAGGCGTCGAGGATCGTCCGCGCCATTGTGGCGATGTCTGCGTCCTCGTCCGACGTGGCGGCCCGTGCCTGAGCGAAGACGAACGCCGCTGCTGCTGCTGTCAGCAGGGTGGTGGCGACGACCCTGCGTACCGGCTGTGTGGGGAAGCGCTTCATGTCGCAACCTGTGTCACCGTCCCAGTATCACCGCTCCAGGGCCCGGCGGAGCAGGTTGTGCGTCATGCGCTGCACCCGCTCGTCAGGGCCGCGAGGGCTCGTGTACACGCTCGGCCGCACGTAGCCGGGCGGCGCCGACAGGCCGTCGGACCACCAGCAGGTGGCGGCGTTGAACACGTAATTGCCCTTGGGAGCGGTGTAGCAGGTGGCGGTGTAGACGCCACCATTCGGCTTGCCCGGCGCCGCCTGCGTGGGGCCAGTGGCCACGACCTCGAGCGACGGGATCTCTGCGGGATCTCCGTGCCACTCCCAGCCGATCAGCCCGGGGATCGCGTCACCCCGCTTCATGCCGGTTCCCCCGTGCACCCAGTGGTCGGGCAGCGTGCAGATCCAGTCGGCGCCGCCGGTGACGGGGCCGGTGGAGT
>JBIJCD010000067.1:0-11779 GCA_044344895.1 Pirellulales bacterium
TTTCGCGTGAAGTTAGAAGTTCGCGTCGCAGCCGGTGTCGACGTCGCCCACCATGTGCAGGTGGTCGTGGTCGATGTAGACGACTTCCTGGCAGTCTTCGTCGACGAGCGTGTGCGGCACGGGCCAGCCGATCCGCTTCACTTCCTGGAAGTAGACGGTGCACTTGTAGTGGGCGTGATGCAGCTGGGCGGGGCCGGCCAGCGGGTAGTGCCGCGGCGGGTCGAGGTAGTCGGCGATCTTGCACTTCGAGATCCGCACGTGGTTCCGCTGCACCTCGTAGAGGAACGGCCAGTTGCCCTGGACGGGGCGGGCCTTCTCGAGGGCCCGCATCACCTCGTCGTCACTCGGCTCGTCGGTCGCCTCGCACGGACCGCCCGGCGGAATCGGACCAAGCACCGGCGACCGCTCGTACCGCTCGTAGTTCCAAAACTGGTCTTCCTTCTGCTTCTGGATGTAGACCGGCACGGGGATCGGGATTGCCAGCGGCCCGATGTTCGGCCCCTGGGCGGTGAGCCAGAAGCAGCCGGTCTGGGTGGACGCCGCCACCGCGAGGAGGAGCATGATTGCCGTGAATCGAGCGCGAGCCTTCATGGACGATCCTCCTGCGATGACGCGGGCCGCGCCGCCCGGGGACACACCCCGGTGACAAAGCCTGCCGGTGGTATCGACTGTGCGGCCGGTGAACTTGCGGATTTTTCCGATCAGGCGGGAAAACCGGACGCCGTGGGAACGAGAACAAAAAACCACCCCCCGGAAACTCCGGGGGGTGGTCGTGTACTGCCGGGCATCGATCCCGCCACCGACTAGCGGTGATGGCTGTGGATGTGCCGCTCGTCGAAGTCGAGCCACCACCAGCCGTCGTCCCACTCGAGGGAAACCCGACGCCAGCCGAGCGGCACCTGCGGGTAGGGATAGAACGGGCCGATGTAGGGCCAGGCGGTCGGCGAATACTGGGTGGGATACTGCACCGCCGCGTAGTTGGGATAGGCGGAGTAGCTCGGCCAGGCGTAGTTGGGCACGTTGGGGCCGTCGCCGCGGCCAGGAATAGGCGGCAGGCCGACGCCAGTGCCGCCCATCGGCATCGGGCCGCCCATCCCACCGGCCCCGCCACCGCCGGCCCCGTAGCCGCCGGCTCCCGGCGGGCAGTTCGCCGCGTAGCCGCCATCGGCATAGCCGCCGCCGCTGCCGTTGTCGACGACCCGCATGCTGCCCGGCACCATCTGCCCGTCGGCGATCGGTCCGGCACCCGGCATGGGGCCGTCGTAGCCGTTGGGCACCGGCAGCTGCATCGCGTCACCTTGCATGTTCGACCGCATGCTGGTGCGCTGGACGGGGCCCCGCATGGCCGTCCGCGGCGGCTGGCCCTGCTTGCCCGTGGGCGCGGGCGGCATCGAGCGGGCCATCGGCACGCCGAGCGGCCGTGGCGTGTTGGATCGCTGGGGCTGCGCCGCCCGGCGGGGATCGGTGCCCGCTGCGGGATTGCCCTGGTTTCCGCCGGAGACGCTCCGACCTGACGGGGCCAGCGCCTGCGTCAACTGCACCTGATTCGTATCCTGCCCGCCGAACGACAGCAGGCCCCGTGGAGCCGGCTGGCTGCCACGGCCAGCCGGAGCGGCTGCCACCTGCGGCTCGGCCTTGCCCGCGGGCTGCGGCACGCCCAGAACGCCCCACACCGACGGCGGCAGGCCCAGCCCCTTCGGATTGGCCGGCGCGTCGGCCTGCCCGCCGATCGAGAGCCGGTTGACCACCCGCTCCACGCCCGGCGTGTTTTCGGCGAGGCTCACCGCGGACTCGAGCTGCTTCTGGTCGGCGACCCTGCCCTCGAGCCAGATCGTGCCCGACTTCGACTTCACGTTGACTCGGTAGCCCGACAGCGTGCCCGACTCCCGCAGCTTCGCGGCCACGGTGCCGGCCAGGTCGTCGGCCCGCGCCGCCGGCATGACGAACGGTGCACCCATGACGGCGACCACGAGTGCGGATCTGAGGATGGACATGCATGACTCCTTGGATCGATACGGCGGCCCGGCGTCCGACCTGGGCGATCGA
Source organism: Pirellulales bacterium (assembly GCA_044344895.1). Taxonomy (GTDB): domain Bacteria; phylum Planctomycetota; class Planctomycetia; order Pirellulales; family UBA1268; genus CAMCQY01. Next base: position 2,047 of record JBIJCD010000067.1, read on the forward strand.
GCCCATCGCGGAACGCCGGCCCCGGGACGGCAGCCTGTTCCCTGCTCCTGTTTTCGGCGCGCGGTCATGCCGAAGGGGAGTTTTTTTCCGGTGCCAGCGGTTTCTCCGCGCCTGCCGGATCAACGAGCGACCGCCGCCCCCCGCACGAGGGCGGGCCGGGGCAGACAGGCAAGCCTGGCAAGCGGCGCGGCCTCGCCCCCGGAGGCCATGGGTGCAGGCGAGATGCTCAGAGCGGGCCGGGGAGGGAACGCAGCCGGGGAAGGCTCAGTCCCGGAAGTCGACGATGGCGATCAGCGTCATCAGCGTCAGCGTCACCGCGCAGGCGGCGCACGTGTCGGGGCCGATCCGCAGGGCGTAGCCGCACATGCCCCCGACGACGGCCAATGCCGCCAGGCAGAGCCACTGGCCGCTCCGCTCGTGCCGCGTGCCCTCGGCCAGCCGGGCCACGCCGGCGGCGGCCAGACCCATGATCTGGATCGCCCCGAGGGTGCACAACAGCGGGCTGACGGCGACGGCGAGGAGCATCATGCGGCGGACCGTAGCGAACGCCCGCTGGCACCGCAAAGCCATTTTGGCCAGGGAATTTCGGCCGCCCCGGGGCGGTGCAGCCGGCCGGCCGTCACTTGCCCTCGATCATCGCGTCGAGCTTCTTCTCGAGGTCTGTGATCACGACGTTACGGTCGACGACCACGCCTTGCGCGTCGAGCAGGATCATTGTCGGCAGCGTGAGCACGCCGAGTTCCTCGGCCAGCCGCCCGTCGAGGCCGCCCGCCTCGTGGAGCTGCGGCCAGGCGATCGGCTTCACCTGCAGGAACTTCTGCAGCTGCGACTTCTCCGAATCGAGCGCGATGCCGACGACGGCGAACTTCTTGCCGTATTTGGCCGAGAGCTCGCGGATCTGCGCGATGTCGACCTTGCAGGGCTCACACCAGGTGGCCCAGTAGTGCACCAGCACCGGGGTGCCGCGGAGCGAATCGAGCGTCACCGTCTTGCCGTCGAGCGCCACGCCCGACAGGCTCAAGGGCTTGCCCACGCTCTCCAGCCGCCGGGCCGCGCCCCGGGCCTTGCGGGCCGGGACCGAGTCGGGGAAGTCGTTGACAATGGCGGCGTAGCGATCGAGCGCCTCCCGCTCCTTGCCTGAAAACTCGTCGGCGATGCCCATCTGCAGCATCGCCTCCGGCGCGTCGGACGACTTCGGATACTTCTCGACGAATGCCCGCAGCTCATCGAGCCACGCCGTCTGCACCTTGTCGATGTCGACGCCCGGCTGCTGCATGGCGGCGGCGTAGCGGGCCTGAGCGAGCCTGAAGAGCACGAATCCGGCGAGCGGATCCTCGGGCGGCACGCCCTTGGCCAGTTGCTCGAGCTTGCCGATGCCGTCGGCCAGCGAGCCGTCCTGCACGCCTGCGGCCACCGTCTCGGCGTATTGACGGACCCAGAACGGCCGCTCGGCGGCGTCAGCCGCGGCGACCACCTGCTCGAGCGCGGCGACCTGCTCCACGGCCAGCGGGCCGCGGCCGGCCGCATCGGCGGCCGCGATCTTCGTTTCCAGATCACGGAGCTTCGCCAGCAGGGGCTTGAGCTTCTCGCTCGCCTGCGGGCCCACGTCGGCGGCCGCGGCCGACGCCATCCGCGGCGAGAAGAAGCCGGCCGTCTCCGCGATGTCGCCCTGCTCACCACCGATCTGGGGCGCGGCCACGGGCCGCCAGGTGTCGCCGCACCGCACGAGCGAGCCCACGAAGAGCTGTCCGTTCTTGGCACCGTTCTCGACGATCGCCACCACGTTGTCGTAGGCGGCCACGTCGCGGGCGACGCCCTCGCTCCCGGCCGGCAGGGTGCCCGGCGGCTGCAGCGTCATCATCGTGCTCCACTTGGCCTCGGGGCCGAACTGCTTCTGGGCCGCCGCCATCGTGGCGAACTCGGCGGGGGCGGCCGCCACGCGGGCCGCGAGTTCGGCGAGCCGGTCGCCCTCGAAGCCGGCAGCCTCCAGGTCGGCCTTCGTGGGCAGCAGCCGCTGGAAGGCGGCGGCGTCGCGTGCCTTGATGGCTTCGACCAACTCGGAGCACACCTCCTCGGCCGACATCACCTTCCACGTGTCGATCGTGCCGTCCTCGTTCTTGTCGATGCCCCAGCGGCTGCCCGCCGAGTTGAGCCACCGCGACTGGTCGATCTTCTTGTTGAAGTCGGAGTCGATGTCGCGGAACACCTCCACGCCGTCCTTGTAGAAGCTCCACATGTCGACCGTGCGGTCACCGTTGGTGTCGGCGAAGACGCGGAGCACCTCCCCGGCCGGGCCGCGGACGATGAAGGCCGACGCCTCGGTCTTGATCGTCGAGGTGCGGGCGGCGTCGCCGGTCGGCACGTCGCAGTCGACGTTCTTCTGGCTCGGCTTGAGCCCCAGGGCGTATTCGACCGTGGGCGATGCGGCGTGGACGTCGGCCGGCAGGGAGGCGAGGACGGCGAGCACCGCGACGAGCGGGCGGAACGACGGGGCGGGGATCATCGGCATGGTCGAGCTCCTTCTCTGGTACGGACGAATCACAAACCTAGCCGGAAGGCCGGGGCTGCGCCTGCCCCATTTTTCCTGCAGCAGCGGCGTGCTCCGCCCCCCCAGTCACCCCTAGGAAAACGCGGCTGACGCATCTACACTTTCGAGACGGGAGTCCCGCCGCCCCCGGCGGCCGGCCTGCCGTTGGCAAGGCGCGCGTAGCTCAGTTGGTTAGAGCGCTACCCTGATAAGGTAGAGGTCCCAAGTTCGAATCTTGGCGCGCGCACTCGGGGCCGCGGCCCCGAGCCGTGCCCGGTCGGGTCGCGAGCGACCGGCGGTTTCGGCCTCGGGAATGCGGCATGCAGGCTTCGGGGACGTAGCTCAATTGGGAGAGCACCGCCTTTGCAAGGCGGGGGTTGAGGGTTCGATCCCCTTCGTCTCCACTCGATGCAGCTCCCGGGCCGCCGGGGCAGGGTCCCCTGGGCCAACAGCGGAGCCCGCCCCGTGCCGCACAGCTTTCGCACGCCCCCCTCGCCACCAATCGCAGCGGAAGGCGTCCGACCGCCGGCCATCGACTACGTCACGGGCCTCGCACCGCGCGGCCTGCTCGAAGAACGGCTAGCCACGCTCGTGCCGGCGCGGGAGCCGGTGGCGATGCTGATCGTCGACGTCGTCGGCCTCAAGGCCGTCAACGAGCGGCAGGGTTTCCTGGCGGGCGACGGGATCCTGCGGGCGGCTGCCCTGCGGCTCCGCGATTCGGCCCGCGGGGCCTCGCTTCTGGCCCGGCTCGGAGGGGACGAATTGGTGGCCATCTTCCTCGGCCCTGACGCGGCCGAAACGGCCCAGCGGACGGCCGCCGAGCTGGCCGCGGCCACGGCGCCGCCGGCCCTGCGATCCGCCGCCCTCGCGGCGGCCCGCGGGGAGACGGCCGCCCAGTTCGTCGAACGGCTCTATGCAACCCTGCGCCGGCGATGAATAATCGGGGTTTCCCCGCAGGTGCCGGTCCACCGGCCACCGGCTCCCCGCCTTCCCGGCCGCAGCGACTCCTGCGGCCCCCGCGTCGACGGTCCCGGGCCGCTGCCGGCCCAGCCTCCATTCGCCCCACCGCCCATGCCCTCCGCCACCGCCCCATCGACTCCCGCCCACGCCGCCGCACCGGGCCCCGCCCACCGGCGGTCCGACATACGCAATGTCGCCATCATCGCCCACGTCGATCACGGCAAGACGACGCTGGTGGATTGCCTGCTGCGGCAGAGCGGCCAGTTCCGCGCCAGCCAGCTCACCGGCGAGCGAATCCTCGACTCCAACGACCTCGAGCGGGAGCGCGGCATCACGATCCTCGCCAAGAACATCGCCGTCGAGTGGAAGGGAGTGAAGATCAACCTCATCGACACGCCCGGCCACGCCGACTTCGGCGGCGAGGTGGAGCGGGTGCTCCGCATGGCCGACGGGGCGCTCGTGCTCGTCGACGCGGCCGAGGGCCCGATGCCGCAGACGCGGTTCGTCCTCTCCAAGGCCTTGGAGAGCCGGCTGCGGCCGGTGGTTGTGGTCAACAAGATCGACCGTCCCGACGCCCGGCCGCTGGAGGTGCTCGACGAGATTCTCGGCCTGTTTCTCGAACTCGGCGCCGACGACGACCTGGCCGACTTTCCCTTCGTCTACGCGTCGAGCCGCCACGGCTTCGCCGCCCACGACCCGGCGGTGCGGGAGGGCACGATGGAACCGCTGCTCGACCTCGTGCTGGAGAAGATCCCCGGACCGGCCGTCGACCCCGACGCCCCGCTGCGGATGCTCGTCACCACGCTCGACTGGTCGGACTACGTCGGCCGCATCGCCATCGGCAGGATCGAGTCGGGCAAGCTCGTGAAGTCTGCCCCCGTCGTCCGCTCGACCGCGGCCGGCACGCTCGTGCCGGCGAAGGTGATCGGCCTGCAGGTGTTCGACAAGCTCGGCCGCGTCGACGTCGAGGAGGCCACCGCCGGCGACATCGCCGCCGTGAGCGGCCTGGAGGACGTGGAAATCGGTGACACGATCTGCGACCCCGCCGACGCCCGACCGCTGCCGCGGCTCTCGGTCGACGAGCCCACGCTCTCGATGGTGTTCGGCGTCAACACCTCGCCGCTGGCCGGCAAGTCGGGCAAGTTCCTCACCACCCGGCACCTGCGCGACCGGCTCATGAAGGAGCTGGAGCGGAACGTGGCCCTGCGGGTGGATCCGATCGAGGGCTCGGAACAGTTCTCCGTGTCGGGCCGCGGCCTCCTCCACCTCTCCGTGCTCATCGAGACGATGCGGCGCGAGGGCTACGAACTCTCGGTGGGCAAGCCCCGCGTGATCCTGCGCAAGGAGGGGGACAAGACGCTCGAGCCCTTCGAGACGCTCGTCGTCGAGGTGCCGCACGAAAAACTCGGACCGGTGATGGAGCTGACGGGATCGCGGCGCGGCCAGCTCGTGCACATGGGCTCGCGGGGCGAGTTCGCCCACGCCGTGTTCTCCATCCCGGCCCGCGGCCTGATCGGCCTGCGAACCCGCGTGCTCAACGCCACGCAGGGCACGGCCATCATGCACCACCGCTTCGAGGCCTGGCGTGAGCTGGAGGGGGAGGTGTCGGGCCGGGCCAACGGCGTGCTCGTGTCGATGCTGCCCGGACGTGCCGTCGCCTTCGGGCTCGACGGCCTGCAGGAGCGGGCCGACCTGTTCATCGAGCCGGGCGACGAGGTCTACGAGGGCATGATCTGCGGCGAGAACGCCCGCAGCGAGGACATGGTGGTCAACCCCACCAAGGAGAAGAAGCTCACCAACATGCGGGCCACCGGCAGCGACCGCAACATCCTGCTCAAGCCGCCGCGGCGGATGTCGCTGGAGGAGTCACTCGAATACATCGAGGAGGACGAACTGGTCGAGGTGACGCCCGCCGTCATCCGGCTGCGGAAGATCCTGCTCTCGGAGCACGAGCGCCGAAAGGTGTCGAGACAGAAGGCCTAGAGCTGATTCAGCGTACGTGTAGCACCGGCTCGGGGGCGGCAAAAGTCTCCTCGCCGTGGCCGCAGCGGCCACACGCTCGTCGAGCTTCCGCCGACCCCCTCGCCTCCCTGCCCAGACCGCCGAGACGTCGCTCCAGCAACACCAGATGCGCTCGAGGCCGCGTCTGGCACACGGCGAGCGATCACGGCCGACGCCGGATCGGGGGCTCAGATCTCGTAGACATGTCCGGGGCGGACGAACTCCACGTTGTGGAGCCCGAGCGACTCGACCTCGGCGGCGATCTCCGCCGCGTAGCGGGCCTTGCGGTGCACGACGATCCAGCGGACCTGCCGGGGCAGCTTGCGCACCTCGGCCGCGAACGTGTCGGGGGCAAGGTGCCCCGTGACCGCCGCCAAATCGGCGAGCTTGCGCGGAAAGCTGACCTCGAGGAACACCGCCTTCAGCCGCTCTACCCCGGCCAGGTGCCGCCAGAGGACGGCCGTGGGGCCGGTGTCGGAGGGAAATGCCACCGCCGACGCGCCGTCGTCGACGACCATCCCCAGCGTCGGCACCCCGTGCGACACGGGCACGGGCGTGATCGTCAGCCCCGCCCGCCGGACCGGCTCGAGCGGCGCGAGGTTCGTCGTGCGCACGAAGGCATCGTCGGCCCGCGAGAGGTCGATGAAGTCGGGCCAGACGCGGCCGTTGAACACGTCGGCGTGGATGTAGTCCAGCACGTCGGGGGCGGCCAGCAGCTCCACGGAGTCGGGGCCCGGCTCGTAGACGTTTTCCAGGAAGATCGGCAGCGTCGCGATGTGGTCGAGGTGCTCGTGGGTGATGAACACGTGCCGCACCCGCTGCTGCCGCTGGAGGTCGGCCAGCAGTCCCAGCGAACCAGCGTCGATCGCCACGGCGTCGTCGACGAGGAACGAGACCAGGAACTGCAGGTCGCTGGGAGGCAGACTCGACGGTAGCAGTTCGACGCGCATCGTCTCGTGGCTCGGTGGAAGGGGGACGGGACGGGCGGAAGCCGGCGATTACATGGCGAAAAAGTTGCGGATCTTCTGGAAGATGTCGGGCGCGTCCGCGGCCAGCCGCCCCATGTCGGCCATCGCCTCGGCCCGCTCGGCCAACCGCTGCCGCAGGGCGGCGGCCAGCGTCTCCATCAGTTCCGGCCGCGCAGCGAGGACGGTCCGGAACGACTCCTTGCCCACCTCCATCAGCCTGGTCTCGACCAGCGGCGTGACCGTCGCCACCCGCGCCGCGCCGGTCATCAGGGACATCTCGCCAAAATAGTCGCCTGTGCTCAGGACCGCCAGACGCGCAGTCCCGGCACCGTTCTGCTCGGCCGTCACCTCGACCTCGCCATCCATCACCACGAACATGCTGTCGCCGGCGTCGCCCTGGCGGATCACCGGTTCACCGGCGGCGTACACCCGTTCCCAGCTCTCCTCCGCCAGGCGCCGGACGTGCTCCGGACCGACGGCCGAAAGGAGGCCGAGCCGCTGCAGGCTGGAAACGCGGCGTTCGACCGCCGCCTCCGGCCGCTCGACCACGGGCTCGGGAAGCTGCGTGAGCCGGATGTCCTGCGTGGCGACCGGGATCTCGATGCCCTGGCGGGCGAACGCATACCAGATCCGGTCGCGGGCCATGCCGTCGACGCGGTCGCGTTTGCCGAATTCGGTCGTGAACAGGCGAACCCAGTATTCCACGCCGCGTTCCTTGAACTCGTTGGTGACCACCGACGGCGCGGGGTGCTCGAGTACGCCGAAGCTCCCGCGGATGGCGTCGACGATGATCCGCTGCACCCGCTGCGGCGAGACCTCGTAGGGGGCGATCACGTAGAGCGACCGCCGCGACCACGGATCGGGCTTAGTAAAATTCCGGATCGAGGCCTGGGCCAGCTGTCCGTTGGGGATGATCACGTAGGCCTCGTCGAGCGTGATCACCTTGGTGGCCCGCCAATTGATCTCCACGACCCTGCCGATGTGGGCTGGATTGGTGTCGTATTGGATCCAGTCGTCGAGCTCGAACGGCCGCTCGGCATGGATCGCCAGACCGGCGAAGACGTTGCCGAGCGTGTCCTTGAGGGCGAAGCCAAGCACGGCGGTGAGCACGGCCGACCCGGTGAACAGGCTGTCGGCCTTGACCCCCGCCTCGAACAGCACGGCCAGCAGCGCCGCCAGCACCGTGACGATGCGGAGCACGTCGAGGAAGATCCGCGGCATCGGCTGCGCGACCCGCTCCCACAGCGACACGGCGACCAGCAGAAGCACCGACTGCAGCAGCGACGCCAGCAGGAAGAACCGGATGCCGTATCCGGCTAGCCGCGGGGCGTCGGCGGCGTCGGGAAACAGCGCCGCCACGGCCAGCGGCAACGGCGCGAGCAGGACGAGGACCAGCGGCACCCAGGCCAGCCGGCGGCGGCCCCGCGGCGCCGTCACGGCGAACAGCACGGCGGCGACCACGGCGGCGACCAGTTCGCGGACCATCGCGATCTCGGTGCCCGCGCCGAACGACTCGAAGATCGGAAACACTCCGCTCGGATTCATCGCGGTGCCGGAAGCCTGCGGCCGATCGGGCCGAGTGGCCCCCGCCGGGAAAGGCCTCGCGAACCCTCATATGCCGCGGCGGGAGACGGGGAGATTGTGACTCGGCCCCGGGAGGCCGACAAACCCGAAAACGCCGCGCCGCACGGGAAAACCCCCGGTCCCACCCGGTCGGATGGACGCCACGCGGCTGAATTTTTATACTTCGGGGCCCGCGGAAGCGTCCGCGGTTCCCGACCCATTCGAGAGACGATTGTGGAATCCGCATGGTCAAACTGACGGTTCGCGAACGCGAAAGCATTCAGGAGGCGGTTCGCCGCTTCCGCAAACTCGTCGAGCGGAGCGGCATCAAGAAGGAGATGCGCCGCCGTGAGTTCTTTGAAAAGCCCAGCGAGACGCGTCGCCGCGCCCGCCTGCGTGCCGAGCGCCGCACCAAGCGCAACCGCCTGCTCGGCGTGTAGGGCGCAACCGCCTGCTCGGCGTGTAGGCCACCCTGGTCTCCTCGACGCGGCCGCCGCAAACGCTTTTGGTGCGTCGGCGTCACGAGTGCCGTCGCTCACGCGTTCTGCCAGTCGAGCGCGACGTCCAGCCATGGCGCATCGTGCGTAGGCCAGCCGGTGCTGACCCGGTCGACGCCGGTCCTGGCGATCTCGGCCACGGTCTCCGGACGGATGCCGCCCGACGCCTCGAGGACCACACCCGGCCGCACCGCGTCGCGGGTGGCCACGCAGGCCGTCATTTCCGGCGGCCGCATGTTGTCGATCAGCACCACGTCGGGCCCCGCCTCGAGCACCGCGGCCAGGGCGGCGTGCGAATCGAGTTCGATCTCCACCACCATCGCGTCGGCGCGCGAGGGAGGGAACGTCCGCGCGACGAAAGCCCGCGCCCGCCGCACGGCCTCGTCCGGCTTGACGCCCTCGGCGGCCAGCGCGGCGAGATGGTTGTCCTTGATGAGGATGGCGTCGTAGAGGCCCATGCGGTGGTTCCAGCCGCCCCCCATACGCACTGCATACTTGTCGAGCAGCCGCCAGCCCGGCACGGTCTTGCGGGTGTCGTACACGCGGCAGGCCGTGCCGGCGACCGCGTCGACGAGCCGGCGGGTGGCGGTGGCCACGCCGGACATCCTGCCTATCAGGTTGAGCAAGACCCGCTCCGCGGAGAGCACGCTGCGGGTCGAGCCGGAGAGCAGCGCCACGCGATCCCCAGCCGCGACGGCCTCGCCGTCGGCGCGGAGCGGACGCCAGTGCAGCCCAGCATCGGCCACGCCCGCCACGACCCCGGCCGCCGCCAGGCCGGCGATCACGCCGCCCCTCCGCGCGACGACCGCCAGTTCGCTCCTGGCCGTCCGCCCCACGAGCCCCACGCTCGTCCAATCGCACTCGTGGCCGAGATCCTCGGCGAACCAGTCGACCGCCCGCGCGGAAACGTGGGCGGCGAGGTCGTCATCCCACTGCGACTGGCGGAATTCGCGGGTGTGGCATGTCATGGCGGAGCGGCCCTGAACGGGGCGGGGCGGGGGGGAACGCGGCGGAGCGGGTATCCTACAAGACGGCGGCGGCGGGCCCAGTTCCCGCACGCCCCCAGCCGCCATTCCAGGAACCGCTCCGTGGACGAGTCCACATCCCCGTCGCGCTCCCTCCTGCCAGGACGTTCACAGCCGCTCATCGCGGCGGCGCTGGCGGCGTGCCTGGCGTCCGCCGCGGCCTGGTACGTCGCCGTCGGCGGCCTCGCCGGA
>JBIJCD010000411.1:0-3484 GCA_044344895.1 Pirellulales bacterium
ACGGCAAGGAGCCGTTCCAGGAGCAGTATTTCCCGCCGATCGCCCGCTGGCTCGCCGACCAGTCGGTCGTGCTCACGCTCGACAACTACGTCCCGTTTTATTTCGTCTACGCGCTGTTGCGGGGCGCGGAGTTTCCGCGGCTGGTGTCGGGTCGGCGGGTGCTCGTCGTGCATTCGGCCGACGGAGGCAAGCGGGACGCCATCGCGGCGGCGATCGGAGCAGCGGGGGCCCACGCCGTGGACTGGCTGCCCATCTCGGCCACGCGGTCGTTCGCCGAACGACTCGATCTTTCGCGGCTGCGCGACAGGCCCGACCTCTGCCTGCTCGGAGCAGGGATCGGCAAGGCGCGACTGTTTTCGCAGCTCGAACCGCTCGGCGTTCCCTGCATCGACGCGGGCTTTTCGTTCGAGGCCTGGGCTGATCCCGACAAGCAGTGGGATCGCCCCTACATGACGCCCGATTCCTGTCTCGACGTGTCGCGGATCAGGTTTCTGTCGGCCGCCGACAAGGCCGACCTCGCGGCGGCCCGCACGGTGGCTCCGGCGCAGGCGTCCGGCTCCTGACCGCCCGGCCGGAGTGGCATGCGTGGACGGCACGCATGCCCCGGATCGGCTGGGTAGGATCGAAGGGCGGAGCGTGCGTCGGGCCGACCGGGATGCTCCGCGTCGGCTCACCCCCCCGCTCCTCACAGGCCGTGCATCCATGGCGTCACACAACCCCGTGATCAGCATGCTTCGCAGCGTCAAACAGGCTGGCCGGGATCGCCTCGCGCAGGTGCGGCTGCGTCGCCAGCTCGACCGGTTCCTGCCCAAGGGCCGGCGGCAGCAGCAGGGCTGGGTCGTGATCGACGTGGGGGCGAACGTGGGCCAGACGGCGCTGCAATTCGAGCGGGTGGCCCGCGGCGGCGCCCGGCCGATCATCCACAGCTTCGAGCCGTTCGCCGCCAACTTCACCGCGTTGCAGGCCAACACGGCCGGCCATCCTGGCATCCGCTGCCATCGGATGGCGATGGGCGCGGAGGCCGCGACGATCACGGTGCCTCTCGCACCTGAGTCGCAGTGGCACTCGATCGCCAACCAAGACGCCTGGCGGGCCGACTCGGCCGCCAGCGAAACCATCGAGGTGGCGACACTCGACACCTTCGCCGCCCGGGAGCGGATCGATCGGATCGCGGTCCTCAAGACCGACACCGAGGGCTACGACATGGAAGTGCTTCACGGTGCCCGGGCGCTGCTCGACGCGCGCCGGATCGACCTCGTGATCTGCGAAGTGGGCTTCAATCCGGAAGACAAGCAGCACACCTTCTTTCCCCCCGTCTTCGCACATCTGCTCGAGCGCGGGTATCGCTTCTGTCTGCTCGAGGATCAGATGGTCTACCGCAGCGCGACCTGGGGCGACGTGCCGAGCATCGGCTACGCCAACGCGTGGTTCGTGTCACCGTCGGCTTCCGCCGGGTGACGTGCGCGGCCGCGGTCGACTGCTCAGCAGCCGCCGAAGGTCGACGCCAGCCGCAGGTAGTTGCCCAGCGTCACCATCGCGAGCGGGCGATCCCAGTAGGTCTGGTGCCTGTTGTCGACGAACCAGCGCCACTTCGTCCGCACGGTGTTGCCATCGAGTGCCGGGCAGGCGGCCAGCGTGTCGATCGCCGCCTCGCAGTCGTCCCGCAGCGTGCCGAACATCCACTGTCCGACGGGCAGCGAGAAGCCGGTCTTCGGCCGCTCGAACACCTCCGCGGGCAGCATCTCCCGGCCGATCTTCCGCAGCAGGTGTTTCTGCTGGCCGCCCGGTGGCAGGTGCGCCGCGGCCGGGAGCCTGGCCGCTCCCTCGATCACCCGCCGCGACAGGAACGGCACCCGCACCTCGAGCGAGTGGGCCATGCTGTTGGCGTCGGCATCCCGCAGCACGGTGTTGCCGAGATAGAGATAGGTCTCGGCTTCGGAGATCGTGTGAAAGGTGTCGGGTGACGCGTCGCGGGCGAGGCGGTCGTATTCCGCGGGCGGCAGATAGTGACGCGTCAGTCCCAGGTCTGCGGCCCGCAGGCCGAGGCTCGCCAGGCCGGCGTCGGTGAACACCCGCCTGATCCGCAGCAGCACGTCGAGCGGCGAGTCACACCCGGCCACCATCTCGACGGCCCGCTGCCGCCGGTTCGTGCGCAAGGGGGCGAAAACGCACTGCGCTGCCAGCCGCCGCACGCCGTGGGGCAGGCCCACGAAGGGCCGCAGCCAGCGGTACAGGGCCGGCACCGAGCGAAACTGTGGATAGCCACCGAAGAGCTCGTCGGCCCCGAGGCCGGAGAGGGCGACCGTGACGCCGGCCTGTTTCACGGCGCCGCTGACGACGAACGTGTTGAGCCCATCGATGCTCGGCCGGTCGGCAGCTGCCAGCCAAGCACGCCACAGACCGGCGATGTGGGCGTCGTCGAGCACCGTTTGAGAGTGGCGCGTGCCGATGGCCCGAGCCGTGGCGGCGGCCGGGGCCAATTCGTCGAGCGCCTCACGGCTCTCGAACCCCACGGCGTGCGTCCGCAGCGACGGCATGGCCCGGTGGGCCATGGCGGAGATGACGGCGCTGTCGATGCCCCCCGACAGAAACACGCCGACGGGCACGTCGGCGACCGACTGGTCCCGCATCGCCGCCAGCAGATCGGCTCGGATGAGGTCGATCTCCTCCACTTCGGCCCGGGGGGGCCCGATCCGGGGGAAATGCCAGAATCTGGTCGCCGCGAGGGGCTCGCCAGTGGTGGCCTCGCCGGTACCGATCCAACAGTATGAGCCCGACGGGAACGACCGGATCGCGCGATGGATCGTGAACGGGTCCTGCGCCGCCCCGTAGGCCAGGAAGGTCGCGATGCCGGTCGGATCGATGTCGGCGGGCACGAGCCCCGAGGCCAACACCGCCCGCACCTCACTGGCGAAGACGATCCCCCCTGCCACATGAGCCACATAGAGCGGCTTGATGCCCACGTGGTCTCGGGCGAGGAGGATCCTGCGGCTGCTCGCCTGGTAGAAGGCGAAGGCGAACATGCCGTCGACGTGGTCGATGGCTTTCTCTCCCCAGCGCGAGAGCGACTTGAGCAGCACCTCGGTGTCGCCGGAGCTGCGAACCTCCACTCCTTCGGCCGCGAGCCTGTCCCGCAGTGCACGAAAGTTGTAGATCTCGCCGTTAAAGATCAGAACGTCGCCAGTGTCGGCGTTGACCATCGGCTGGTGGCCGGCCGGCGAGAGATCGAGGATCGACAAGCGGCGAAAGCCCAGGCCGGCGACGGTGCCGGCGGCAGCCGGGCCGAACGGCACCTGCTCGTAGCCCTCGTCGTCGGGACCGCGGTGCACCATGGCGCGCATCATTCGCCGGACGGCAGGCTCGACCTGCCGTGGATCCGTGCCGATGATTCCGCAGATGCCACACATTCGACTGTGTCTGAAGGGCCGGTTGCCTGGTTTTCGGGGGGGCGTTGACGTTCGCCTACGGAGGTTGTTTCTGCCAG
>JBIJCD010000138.1:0-8254 GCA_044344895.1 Pirellulales bacterium
TTCGGTCCGGAGGCCGGATCGCAAGATGCATCGGGTCAGTCAGGCGGGCGGTGAGAGGGGCACGATACTGGTCACCCCGGGTGTCATCGGGGCGGTCTGCCGAAGCAGAATGTCAGGGCGTGCCTGCCCGGAGAATCAGCAGCCGGCCGAGGGCGGCCGCAGCAGCGAACTGTAGTGGCCCGACAGCGGACGGTCGGCGACGGTATCGGCCAGGAAGGCCCGATGCAGGTCGATGCGAAGCATCAGTTTGATGGCGGACGAGTTCAGCAAAGCCTCGATGCCGTCGGCCCCAGTGGACGGCCGCTCACTCCGCTGCCGCGGCGGGCGAGGGCTGCGCAGGTCATTGGCGAAAAACCCGCGAGACCAGGTCTTCGTGACCTCGGGCATCGATGTGACGCAGCCGACGAGTGGACTTGCATCCTGCGTGACGACGGCCACCGAGGTGGGGGCGGAGTCGGACGCCTGCCCTGCCGCTGCCGGCGGCACAGAAGCGGCCAGCGGCCCGCCCGCCGGCACCCGGAGGCTTGCCATGAGCAGCACGAGCAACGTCGCGGCAGCAGCCGCGCACAGGGCGACCGGGAAGACGTTTCGGGATGGACCGCCAGATTCCATGGACCCAACTCTAACTCGCGAGTGGAGTTTCGCGAACGATTTCCGCAAGAAAGCTTGCACGAATGGAAGTCTGCCTCCCGAGGGGGGTTTTTCCGGCAGATCATGCGGTTTTTAACGAATCGGGGGGAGCCAGGCTGTGGGTATGCTCGGGCCATGAGGCTGGTCGTCACCGGAGCGAGCGGATTCGTCGGCCGAGGGCTGCTCGACTGGCTGGCCGGCCGTGGGCACGGGGGGCTAGCCACCGGTCGAACGCCTCCTGCCTGCCGCCAGCCAGCGTGGCAGGGCGTCGGTCGCGGTGACCTGCTGTCGGGTGAGTTCGACGCCGGGCGCGTGGACGCGGTCGTCCACATGGAGGTGAAGCAGCACGTGCCGCGGCCCACGGTTGCCGACGTGGAGGCGTTCCGGCAGGGCAACGTGGTCGGCACCCGCGAATGGCTCGATTGGACCGCCAGCCGCGGCATTCGGCGGCTCGTATTCACCAGCTCTGTCAAGGCCGTGCCGGCCGACGATCCCCGCGAGGAGGTCGGCGTGGCCGGCGATCCGGGGAGCCCCTACGGCCGCTCGAAGGCCGATGCCGAACGGCTCGTGCGCGACTGGGCGGCCGACGATCCCGGCCGGGCCGCCGTCATCCTGCGGCCGGCACCGGTTTACGGCCCGGGCAACGAGGCGAATCTCGCGGCTTTCGTCAGGCAGATCGTCGCCGGTCGGCCGTGCCTGGTGGGCCGCGGCGACACCCGCAAATCGGTCGTGTCGCGGACGAATCTCGCCGCTGCCATCGAGTTTGCCGCGGCCCGCATGCAGCAGGGCTGCGAGGTCTACAACGTTTCGGATCTCGAGACATATTCGCTGGCGGAGCTGGCCGCGCTGGTTGCCGAACTCGCCGCGGCCCGGCCGCCTCGCAGCATTCCGCTCGCTCTTGCCGGCTGCGTGGCCACGGTCGGCGACCTGGTCACGGGGCTCTTCGGAGGCGACTTTCCGCTCACGTCGGCACGGCTGCGAGCCCTGCGGGAAGCCAGCGTTTTTCCATGCGACAAGCTGGTCGCGGCAGGCTTCCACCACCCGCAGTCGACGCGGGAGGGGCTGGCGGAACTGGTCGCCGCACTGGCGTGACCGGCCCGCCAAACATCTCCTCGAAAGGCCTACAAAAGCGATTCGTACCAAGTGTCCAGCCGCGGCTTCCCGGAGGCGGGGCCGGTGCCGTTTTCCGGAAGTTTCGCGATCTACGGTGATTTTCAGATCACGGTCTGACTTGCGGGTCGATGCTTTTGGTTGGGGCGATGAACGCTCGTAGGATTCGTTGTTGACGGGGGTAGGAACGGGGAAATTCCCTCCCGCCAAAGGGCAGCTCCAGGGCCTTCTCGGCCTGACGGCGGCTCGCAGGGAGTTGGGGAGGCGACGATGAGTCGCAGGAAACCTCGACGACGCCGTCTCAGGCGAAGAATCGCCTCGCGATTCTCCTCCAAGGCCCCCCTCCTGACGATCCGGTCCTGCTCCTGCAGGGCCGGATCGAGTGCTTTTGGGCCGGTGTTTCCGGCCGTTCCAGGCCGTGCCCGCGGCGGCCAAAACCCTTTTCCCCCCGGCTGCGTAGTTCCTGCAGGGCATCCGGCTACGGTCGCGATTGGCAGGGTCTTCTCTCGCTCTTCTCTTCTCCATGGGCAGCCCTGCGTGGCTGTCATCCGCTGCATGAAAGGCAGGGTATCGCCATGGTTTCCCGGCGTCGGACTGGTTTTACGATCGTTGAATTGCTGATCGGTGTCTCCATCGTCGCCGCGCTGACGGCGGTCACGCTTCCTGCCATCCAGGCCTCCCGCGAGGCGGCCCGGCTCACCAGCTGCCGCAACAACGTGGCGCAGCTGTCGAAGGCGATGGTGCAGTTCGAGGGCTACTACGGCTACTTCCCATCGGGCGGCTGGAGCGGCCAGTGGCTCGGCGTGGCCGACCGTCCGGGCGACTCGGCGCAGCCGGGCGGGTGGGCCTACAGCGTGCTGCCCTACATGGAGGAAATGGCCACGAGAAACATCGTGTCCAACGTCTCGCCCGGCGGCGCCGCCGCGGCCTACAACAAGCTCGTGACCACGCCGGTGCCCGGGTTCAGCTGCCCGACCCGCCGGGTGGCGCAGCCGATCGCGGTTTCCACCACGTCGTTTCAGACGGCTGGCGGGCAGGTCTCGATCCCGAAGGCCACCCGCAGCGACTACGCGATGAATAGCGGCTCGACTGAATCTTGCCCCAACCTGTCCGATTTCGGCAGTGCGATCACCACTGCGGGCAAGGGCGGCGGCAAGTCGAACAAGGTGACGATCTGCCACGCGCCCCCGGGCAATCCGACCAAGGGCAATTCGATCAGCATCGCCATCTCCGGTCTCAATGGTCACATCAATCACCCCGGCGACCGGTTGGGAGCGTGCGACTCGTGCACGCAGCCGGTCGTGGCCTCCACGCCGGGCAGCCTGAACATCGGCGACACGTGGCGGAAGATGTCGGCGGCCGACAAGCTCACCCAGTTGCCAGATCTGGGCATTCCCGACATCCAAAACGGCCTTGTCACCCGCATGAGTCGGCTGAAGGGTGCCCATGTGTCGGATGGCCTCTCCAACACGTACCTCGTCGGTGAGAAGTATGTGGCCTCCAACACCTACTATTCGGGCACCGATTCGGGCGACGCTAGCCCGATGATGGCGGGCTATTCCAGTGACACGGCCCGCTGGGGCTACACGCCGCCCGCGACGGATACGAAGTCCCCGAACCCGGCGGCTTTCGGCAGCGCTCATCGTGCCGGTTGGAACATGGCATACGCCGACGGAATGGTGCGGACGATCAGCTTCTCGATCGACCCGACACTGCATGCCCACCTCGCGAGCCGCAACGACGGCCCGGGCGTGATCGCGATGCCGCCGAAGTGAGACCGGTCAGGAGCGAGTGTGGGCGGGGCCGATCAGGGGCCCCCGATGCAAGCCGAGGGCCGCCCGCGAAGATTCGCGGGCGGCTTTTTGCGTTCGCAGCGGCTTTCGCGGCTCCGATTGGTCCGGCCGGCCCGCTGAACGGTGTCGCTCGGGGTGGTATCCTTGACGGTGCAGGAGAGTGCCTCGGGCAGAAAGCCCACGTAGGCAGCAGGCAGGGAGCAGGGCCATGCGTCGGCGCCACCACGGCGGTTTCACGCTGATCGAACTGTTGGTCGTGATCGGCATCCTGTCGATCCTCGGCGGCTTTCTGCTCTCGGCCGTGCAGTCGGCCCGCGAGGCGGCCAGGCTCAACAGCTGCCGTAGCAACCTCTCGCAGCTGTCGAAGGGCCTCATCCAGCACGAACTTCTCCTGCGGCATTTTCCGTCGGGTGGGTGGGGCCCCGAGTGGCTCGGCGTGGCGGAACGATCCGGCGATTCCGCACAGCCCGGCGGGTGGGCCTTCAGCGTGCTGCCCTACATCGAGGAGAAGGATCTCCGCGACGCCGTCGAAGGCGTCACGTCGGCCACGGCGAAGGCGGCCTACGAAAAGCTCGTGACCGCGGCGATTCCCGGCTTTGCCTGCCCCACGCGGCGGACGGCGCAGCCGCGGTCAGTCACCGCTTCCAACGGCACGCTGACCGGCGCCGGCGACGTGACGGTGACGGTCGCGCAGGGCACCCGCAGCGACTACGCGACCAACAGCGGCGCCAACGGCCCGTGCATCGACATGTCGGCCTTCAAGGCGGTGCTCAGCGGCCTGACGGGATCGAGCTACAACGGGAAAAAAATCACGGTCTGCCACAAAGGCAAGTCGCAGAGCATCGCCCTGCCCGCCCTGAACAGTGTCGGCCATGCCGACGACAGGATCGGTGGCTGCGCGAACGACGCCGCCTGCAATCAGCCCTTCGGCACGAACAACCGGCGGAAGTTCATGGCGCTTTCCAGCGGCGACTCGTGGCGGAAGCTGTCGGCGAAGGACAAGATCCTTGCCGATGTGAACGACATGGGGGTGCCCGACGCCCAGGACGGAATCGTGTTTCGGATGAGCCGCATCCAGGCCGGCAGCGTGTTCGACGGGCTTTCCAACACCTATCTCCTCGCCGAGAAGAGCGTGGTGGCGGGGAGCTACCAGTCGGGCACCGACGACGGCGACGCCCGGCCGATGATGGTGGGCTACGCCCAGGACAACGTTCGCTGGGCCTTCGTGCCGCCGGCACGGGACTCGCGGACGTCGAATCCCGCGGCCTTTGGGAGCGGCCACGCCGGCGGCTGGAACGTGGCGTATGCGGATGGCATGGTGCGAACCACCAGCTTTTCGATCGACGCCGAACTCCACAAGAAGCTTGCTCGTCGTAACAACGGACCGGACGACACGGGCCTGATCGCGATGCCGCCCAAGGATTGACGCTGGGGCGGAGCGCGGTCGCGTGCGGGCTGAGTCACCGAGCTGGCCGACCCTCGGCCGCGAATGGGCAGCGGTGGGCGCGAGCGGTAAGATGCGTGAGCATGCGTTCACCATTCTCCTTCTGGGGCATGTCGTCATGAATGCAGAAGCCATCAGGCCGTTCATCTTGCGTCGGCCGTTCGAGCCGTTCGTGATCCGGATGTCGAGTGGGGAGACACACGAGGTGCACCACCCCGAGTGCGTCGCCCTCGGAAAGACGCGGCTGGTTGTGTCGTATCCGGATGAAGACAAAATGGTGCACTGCGCGCTCCTGCACGTCACGAGTGTCGAGTCGCTGCAGTCGGCCTAGGCCACGGCCTCCTGAGGCTGTCGCAGCCTTGCGATTCGATGGCCAGGGGTGATGAGTGAACGGGAGGAGTCGCCCGCCGCTGCTCTATTACTCCACGGCTTCGTCGGCCGGCAGGTCGCTGCGGCGGACCTGCACGGCGATCGAGCCGTCGACGGGGATCGTCTTCTGCTCGGTGACGAGCTCCGCGGTGAGCGTGAGCGTGCGGTCGACGGCCGGCCGGCCGTCGGCTGCGTTTGTCGCCCCCACGCTGTCGAGATAGGGCTTGATCGCGCCCCGCAGCGTCTTGTCGGTCGCCGGCCGCGAGGTATCGCCGATGAAGTTGCGGAGGTCGGCCCCGGCGAGCAGGTATTCCCCACGGCGGGCGTCGAACGAGGGCGCGGGGATCGAAAACGTGCCCGCGGTGGCGGATGTGGCGTCGTCGTGGAGCACGAACTGCAGCGCGGCCCTCGCCGGCGGGGCGAAGACCGGCGGCACGCGGATGGCGATCGTGTCGGGCGACGACTCGAAGAACTCGTTCACCCGCCAGGTGCCCGCCTTGGTGGGCGTGGTGGTGAGCCGCACGACGGTGCCGGCGGTGAAGGATAGGCCGCAGCGACCGTTGAAGACGTCTGCGGACCGGGCCACGGGAATGAGCAGGTGGCCGCTCACGCCGTAGGGCGTGGCCAGGTGGACGTCGACCACCTCGCGGGCGTGGCAGTCGGCTCCGCAGCCGCAGGCCTCGGCGACGGCTCCCACAGGCGAGCCGCCGGCAGCCGGCAGCGAGAGCCGCAGCGACTGTTTTGACGGTGAGGCAGGTGGCGGGCCGGGCGACGCCGGGGCCGGCAGCGGCTCGGTGGCGGCGGCGAGGAGGATGCCCTCTCGGCGGCGACGGGCGGTGGCAGCGGCGGCCGGGCAGCCGGCATCGGCCGCGGGGGTGATCGTCTGGACGCCGGCGGGGATTTCCACCTGGATCACCTGCCGGCTCAGGAGCGTGGCCTTTACGGGCCGGCCGCCGGCGATGACGCTCGTGTCGAGCACGCTGAACCCCTTGCCGACGAGAAACAGCGTGGTGGCGGCCGCGGGATCGATGCCCGGGCCGCCGTACCAGCCGACCAGCTCCGGCGCGAGATCGGTCACGCCGGTGTTGAAGAGCTCGAAGCCGCCGGAGGTGTTTTCGTAGGGGATGTGCGCGAGCATCGTCTGCAGGGGCAGCTCGCGTTCGAGCTGGTCGACGCGGCGGAGCAGCCTGGCCACCTCGCCGGGGCGGTAGGCGTCGGCGCAGCGGCCGCACAGGGCCGCGGTCTCCTGCATCGACTTCACGCTCCGCGACAGGAGCATCGCCTGCCGCATGCTCTGGTCGGTGGCTTTGGGGTGGGCGAGCGAAAACCAGTTGGTGCGGACGTCGAGCGTGACGAAGGGCACGAACGACGGCATGACGATGATCGCCGTGCACTCACGGCTACCGGGCTCGATGCGGCGGTCGGCAAGGTCGCGGTGGGCGGGTTGGCCGCAGAGCGTGTCGGCGAAGGCGGCGAGGCTGCCGCGGGTGGCCGGCGGCTGGAGCCGGGGGTAGAACCGCCAGCCGAACGTGTCGGGGCCGTGGGTGAAGCCGACGGCCGTCTTGTTGAGCGACACGGTGGCCAGATCGGTCTCCAGCCGGCGGGCGTAGCGGGCGAGGGCCTGGCTGCTCGCGCGGCCGCTGGCGAAGGCCATCGCCATGGCGACCTGCATCTCGCGGCGCTGGGCGAAGTGCTCCTCGACGTTCTGCTCCTGGCTCACGGGATCGAGGGCGAAGACCCGGATCGGCCAGCGGCGGCGGACGTGGTCGTTGAAGGCCGCGCGGGCCTCCGGGGCGGGATCGGGGCCGTAAAACGGACCGGCGCAGGCTCCCGTGCCGCCGGCTATGGCGGCCCGTGCCGAGCCGGTGTCGCGGATGTCTTCGGCGAGCCGTTCGCTGAGCAGGGCCGACTCGACCAGGATGGCCCAGGCGAGGGCGGCGGTGGTGGTGCTGCAGATGCGGCGGGCCGGCGGGTCGTTGCCGCAGGGGCCGCCATGGTCAGCGATCGTGAGCTCGTCGATCGTGGCGATCGCGGCGGGAATGGGCTCGTCGATGCCGAGACCGGCGAAGAATTCGCGGCGGCGGAGCTCGAGCTCGGTGGCCCGGCGGCTGTGGACGAGCTCGGCGAGGTTCCAGCCGGGCACGAGTGACCACGCGAGCCGCTGCCGCTCCTGGGCGAGGAAGTCGTAGGCGGCCTGGAGTTCTTCGGCGAGGAAGCCGCGGACGTCGGCGTAGTCGATGCAGGGCCTGCTGGCGGGGTGAGTGCCGAGGGCTTCGAGCGTGGCCTCGACGAGGAGCACGATCTGGGCCGCGCCGATCGTGTCGACGAGCTGCTCGGGGGGGAAGGGCATGCGGGCCCGGCGGAGCTTGGGCGACGGCACCGACACGCTCCGCGAGGCGATCGTGCGGAGGGCGGCGGCGGTGCCGGGAGTGAAGTCGCCCTGGCCCGCGGCCTGCGCGGGCTGGCAGCCGCCCGCATGAAAATCGTCGCGGACGGCGGGCACGTTGACGGCGTAGGTGAGGGGCGGGGCGAGCAGGTCGACGAGGTCGTTGATGACGAGGCTGCGAAACGTGGCGGGCAGCAGGTCGTCGCCGAGCTGTGGGTCGGCGATGACGGTGATCTCGGCGCCGTGGCCGGCGGCGGTGTGTTTGCCGGGCAGGATCGAGACGGGGATCCGCACGAGGTTGAGGGCGTAGCCGGGGGAGTCGGCGATATCGTCGCCCTCGTTGATGCGGCGAAGCTCGTGGAGGTGGTTCAGGTAGCGGGAGAGGTGGTCGAGGTGGATGGTGGGCTCGAGGCTGACGGCGTTGGCGTTGTCGAGGCCGAACGTCGCGAACGGTTTTTCGGTGGCCGTGAAGGGGGGCGTGCGGGCGATCACCGCGGCCGGACCGGCCGCCTCGCTGGCGGG
>JBIJCD010000453.1:0-3123 GCA_044344895.1 Pirellulales bacterium
AGCGCTCGGTGGCGTTGACCAGATCGGCGAGTCCGTCGTCGTATCGCTCGTCCTTCGCGCAGGGCACGAACACCTTGTCGATCAGTTCGGTCTTGATGGTCGCGGGATCGAGACCGCTCGACACCTCGAGGCCCCACGGCGCCCGCATGGCGATCTGCCTGCCCTTGACGTCGAGCACGATCGTGACGTCGCGGGCCGGATCGAAGCCGCTTGCCCGACCTCCCGACCGGCCCCCGGCCGACTCCTCCCGCCACCTCGCCACGAGGCTCTCCAGCAGCCGGGCCGAGGCGTCGCGATCACCGCCCGCGTCGCCCACGACGATCACGCGGTAGTCGCGGCCGCTCTCCAGCTTCGCCTTCTCGACCGCTGCCCTGACCTTGTCGAACGAATCGGCCACGCCGGCCACGAACACCCGCTCCGGGTCGGAGGCAGAGGCCTCCACCGGCGGCAGATCGCCGCGGGCGGTGCCCGCCCCTGGCAGCACGGCCGCCAGCGACAGCGACACGACGAACAGGCGGACAGGCGACTGGCGGCGGGCGATGACCGACATGATGGCTCCTGCGCGGGCGCGAATGAACTCGCGCGGAACGCCGCGCGCTGCGACCGATTCTAGGGCTCCGCGCACCCGGGCTCAATCAGCCCGCGGACCGGCCGCGAGCGCGGCTCCGCCCAGGGCATCTGCGGCGACGATGGCCGCCGCCACGCGGTCGGCGTCGACCGGAAACGGCATGTTGTGGATCGTCTCGCCCGCCACCGTCGCCCGTTCTGCGATCCGCCGCACCGCGGCGGAGGCGGGCCCGCGGCCGTCCTCCGGCACGCCGAGCTGCCGCAACGTCACCGGCAGGCCGATCCGCACGAAGAACGTAGCCACCCGGCGCGCTTCGGCGACGGTCTCCTCGCGGAGCTGCGGCGTGCCCGCGGCGTCGGCCTCCAGCAGGATGTGCACGAGCGTGCCGAAGGCCACCTTCTCGCCGTGCCACATGCCGTGCGTCTCGGGCACGGCCGTCAGCCCGTTGTGCACCGCGTGCGCCGCCGCCAAGCCGGCCGACTCGAAGCCCAGACCGGAGAGGAGCGTGGCCGCCTCGACGATCCGCTCGAGCGCGGGCGTGGAACGGCCCTCGCGGCAGGCCGCCAGCGCCGCCTCGCCGTCGGCCAGCACCGTGTCGCGGCAGAGCCGCGCCAGCGACACAGCCGCGAGCGCGGCCCGGCCACCCCGCATGTTCGGCTTGTCGGCGGCCGCCGTGGCCCGGGCCTCGTACCAGGTGCTCATGGCGTCACCGATACCGGAGGCGAGCAACCGGGGCGGGCTCTCTGCGATGACCTGCGTGTCGACGAGCACGAGATCGGGGGAGCGGCGATGGATCTGGTAGGCCTCCACCGCGCCGTGATCCGGACCGGAGTCGTAGTAGATGACCGAGAGCGCGCTGGTGGGGGCGTCGGTCGAGCAGACGGTGGGGCACGACACGAACGGGAGCCCGAGTTCCGCCGCGGCCGACCGGGCGGCGTCGAGCACCTTGCCCCCCCCGGCACCGATGATCGTGCGACCGCCGAGGCCGCGGGCCTCCTGCACGATCGCCGCGATCTCCCGGCGGCTCGATTCACCGCCGAAGAGCCGCACTCGCGACACGAAACCGGCTTCATCGAGCGCCGTGGCCCACGTCGGCGCCAGCCGCGCGACCGCGGTCGATCCCGCCACGATGAGGCACGGCCCCTCGAGGCCGACGGCCCGCATCTCCGCGCCGAGCCGGGCCATCGCACCCGGCCCCTGCACGTAGCGCAGGGGCGAACAAAAAACGGTCAGCATGAAACGCTCGGCACCAGCCGCTCCTGGCCTCTGCGACGGCCGCCCGGGGCGGTCAGCGACCGTAAAAATCCTCGGGGCCCATTCGGGGCGGCCGGGGCACGGCCGCCGGGGCGGCCTGCGGCATCCGACCGCTCTGCGGTGCGGTCGGCGCACGCATGCCCGAGCGATACGGCGACGACCCCGTCGCCGGCGGCTGCGGAGGCAGCGGTCCCCGCATCGACGCCGACGCACCGGGCGGAAGCACACCTGCCTGCGGTATCGTCGGCTGGGAACCGCCGCGGATCTGACCACCACGAGGACCGCCGGACGCGGTGCCGCCGAAGGGCTGCGTCGGAGCCCGGGGCATGCCGCCGGCGGGAGGGCGACCGGCATTGAGATTCGGCGAGGGCACGGCCGCGGCCGAGCGGCCGCCAGGGATCGTCGGCCGCGCTCCACCGGCGATGACGCCCGGCCGTGGCGGCTGTCCCATCACCGATGACTGGCGGCCAACGGCCGTGGAGGGCTGCGGAGCCGGCGAGCCGTCAGGCAGGATGCGGGCGCGGCTGCTGAGTTCGCCGCCGGGATTGCCGCGGCCACCCGCGGCGGTGGGCGGCACACCGGCCCGGCCGCTGCCACCCGGTGCCGCGCTCGGCGGCGACACCGACGGAATCGTCGACGTCGTCGCGGGCACGCTCGTGCCCGGCAGCGGATCGCGATCGCGGCGTCGAGGCATCACTGGCGCCGCCGGATCCGGTCCCGCGAACGGCGACTGCTCCCCGTTGCCCGGCACGAGGATCAGCCCGCCGTCATCCTCCGCCAACGCGCCGGCACCGCCGGACCGCGGCACGGCCGCATCACCGCCGCGGCCGGCCGCCGCGGCGGCTTCGGACCGTGGTCTGCCCGTGATCGGGTCTGTGTCGTTCTTCTGCATCGCCTCGTTGCGGGCTCGGCGCATCTTGGACCGAGCGATCTCCGCCTCGGCCTCGTCGACCTTGCCATCGCGGTTGAGATCCCACTGCCGCAGCAGCTCCTCGCTCCGCATCGGGGGCTGGGCCGGCGCCGACGCAGGCCAGACCACGCCGCAGGCCGCCGCTAGGGCGATAGCCCGCCACACGGCCCGCCCCGGTGCCGGCGAAGAACCCAGATGCCTGCAGTGGCCGCTCATGACCTTGGTTCCTGACGCGGGGGCGGTGCGGAGAAGACGTGACACGCACGGCCGTGGGGATGGTGCCATACGACGCATCCATTGTAGGGCAGGAGCGGGCGGGCGGTCATCGGCATCTGCCGCATGGCAGCCACCCTGCGTTCAGGCCCCGGCCGGCGCGGCCGTCATCAGGTGT
>JBIJCD010000068.1:0-11691 GCA_044344895.1 Pirellulales bacterium
TCGCCGAAGGCAAGCACAGAACCCAACGCGAGGCCAACCGGCTCGTGATCCAGATCCAGCCCGCGGAGGGGATCCAGCTCCACTTTCACACCAAGGTGCCCGGCGACGGCATGAACCTGCGGCTCACCGACCTCGAGTTCAGCTACTCGCGGGAGTTCACCGGCCGCCTGCCGGAGGCCTACGAGCCGCTCCTGCTCGACGTCATGACCGGCGATGCCAGCCTCTTCGCCCGCGCCGACGAAGTGGAGAAGTCGTGGGAGATCATCGATCCGTTCGTCCGGGCCTGGAACTCCGTCGACATGCCGCAGATCGACAGTTACGAGCCGGGCGACTGGGGACCGCAGGCGAGCGTCGAGTGGATGGCCGCCCAGGGCCGCACCTGGTTCGACTCCTGCCCGGTGCTGTCGTGAGGATCGGCGGCGTCGCGCTCGCTTCCCCCGTGGTGCAGGCAGCGCTCTCCGGCTACAGCGACCGGGCGATGCGGGTGCTGGCCCGCCGTCACGGCGCGGCCTACGCGCTGGGCGAGGTGCTCCTCGACCGGTTCGTCACCGAGGTCGGCACCAACCGCCGCAACCTCGCCCGGCTCGCCGTGGCCGACGAGGAGCATCCGGTCGGCGGCCAGCTGATGGGCGCCAATCCCGACGACTTCGCCCCCGCGGCCCGGCGGCTCGTGGCCGAGGGCTACGACGTCATCGACATCAACTTCGGCTGCCCCGTGAAGAAGGTGCTCGGCCGTTGCCGTGGCGGGTATCTGCTGGGGGTGCCGGAGACGGCGATCGAGATCGTGTCGCGGGTCCGCGACGCCGTCCCGCCGGCGATTCCGGTCACGCTCAAGATGCGCCGCGGCATCGACGACACCTCCGCCAGCGCCGACCGCTTTTGGGAGATCTTCGACGGCGCATTCGCTCGTGGCGTCGCCGCGATCACCGTGCACGGCCGCACCGTGCAGCAGAAATACGTCGGCCCGAGTAGCTGGGAGTTTCTGGCCGCGGTGAAGCGGCACGCCGGCGACCGCACGGTGATCGGCTCGGGGGATCTCTTTTCGGCTGCGGCCTGCGTGGCCATGCTCCGACAGACCGGCGTCGATGGCGTGAGCATCGCCCGCGGCGCGATCGGCAATCCCTGGATCTTCCGACAGACGCTGGCGCTGCTCGCCGGGGAGCCGCCCCTGCCGTCACCCACGGTCCGCGAGCAGGCCGCCGTGCTCGCCGAGCACTTCGCGCTCGCCGAGGAGCTGCACGGCGCCGATCTCGCCGGTCGGCTGATGCGGAAGTTCGCCATCAAGTACGCCCGGCTGCACCCCGACTACCTGCCGGTCCGCGACGCCTTCATAGGCGTGAAGGTCAACGCCGACTGGCGGCGGGTGCTCGAGCGGTTCTACGCCGTCGACGGCCCGGGCCGCGATCCGTCGGCCGACGTCGACGAGACGGTCGAGTGCGGCTGACGCGATCGGCCCCGCGGCGTTGGCGGACGGCTGGCTGCAACGACGACGGGCCGTGCTACGCCAGCGCGGCGGCCAGTTCGCGGCGCACCTCGGCGTCGTCCTCCACGGCGAGCCGCGCGGCCAGCGCCGCCCGAGCCCGCTCGGCCAGTCCGGCGTCGCCGCGGCGCCAGCGGCCCAGCGCCCAGGCAGCCGCGCCGCGGACGACCGGCTCGGTGTCGACAAGGGCCGCGGCGAGCGGCTCGAATGCGGCCGGATCGGGATGGTTGCCCAGGGCGATGGCCGCCGACCGCAGCAGCCCGCGCCGCTTGGCCCGCAGCAGCGGCGAGCCGCGAAACCGCAGGCGAAATGCCGGCTCGTCCAGCTGGAGCAGATCGGCGAGTGGCAGTGCGCCGGGCGGACCGCCCGCCGCGGCGTCGCGCGGCTGCAGGGAGGGCTCCGCCGAGCCGGGCGCATGCCTGTTCCATGGGCAGACCTCCTGGCATACGTCGCAGCCGAAGACCCAGTCGCCCAGGCGGTCACGGAGCTCAGCGGCGATCGGTCCGTGATCCTCGATCGACAGACCCGAGATGCAGCGGCCGGCGTCGAGCACCCGCGGTGCGACGAAGGCGGCAGTCGGACAGGCGTCGAGGCAGGCGGTGCAGGTGCCGCAGTGGTCGACCTCGAGCGGCACGTCGCGGGGCAGGTCGAGGTCGGTGAGCAATGCCGTGAGCAGGAAGTAGCTGCCCGCACCGGGATCGATCAGCATCGTGTTCTTTCCGAACCAGCCGAGACCGGCGAGCCAGGCGAACTCCCGCTCGGCCAGCGGCGCCGAATCGACCACGCCGCGGGTGCGGCAGCCAGGCGCGCGGGCCTCGAGCCAGGCCGACAGCTCGTTGACCCGCGACCGGAGCAGGTCGTGGTAGTCGCCGCCCCAGGCGTAGCGGGCCACACGGCCGCGGCCCGGCGCCGGTCCGGCCGCCTCGCCCCGCGGGCCGACCGTCGCATGGTCGGTGGCGAGCATGACGATGCTGCGGGCGCCGGGCAGCAGCAGATCCGGGTCGGCACGGAGCGGCAGCTGCCGTTCCAGCCACTCCCCGACGGCTCCCGCGAACCCCTGCGCGAGCCAGCGGCGGACGACGTCCTGCCGGGGTGGCGGGGCGGCGGCCGCGACTCCCAGCCTGGAGAAACCCAGCCGCCTCGCCTCCGCACGCAGCTCCGTCAGGACCGCCGCGGCGGGATCGCCGGCTGCGTCAGCCGCGCCGGCCGGCCAGGGCGATCGATCGCTCGGAGGCTGTGCGGATGGGGTCATGGCGGGCCGTCGGGGATGACTGGGAGGGCCTCGTGGCAGTCTGCGCAGAACCGGCGGCGACCCGGCAGCGCACTGGCACATCCGCCGGAACTGGGCTGGACCCACCCAGTTGAGTCGCTATCCTCCCGGCCCACATTGTGTAGCCCCGTTCAGATTGTCCAGCCATACGGCCCGTCCAGCCCATGAGCTTCCAGCCCGTGTCCGGCCGAGTCCGTCGTCCGATGCTTCGACCGCCAGCCCGCGGAGAGTGAGCCGTGTTGCACGCGTCCAACAGCGTTCCGAGCCCTCGTCGATTCTGCCGCGACGCCCAGCCGGATGAGGTCAAGCACAGGCTGCGCGACCACGGCACCTATCTCTGCCTCGCCACCGCCGCGCTGGCGGCCGTGGTGCTGATTGGGCTGGCCGGCTGCCAGACGCCCCCGCAGACCGCGGCGCCCGTCTACGGCAGCACGGTGGCGCCTCCGGCCACCGGCATGATCGGCCAGCCGGCCGCTTACGGAGGTTATGCCACCACGCCCCCGACCGTGTCCTACGCGCCGGCCGCCGGCGGGCAGCCGATGCCCGGCCCGTCCACGAGCTGGCAAGGAGTGGCGCAGCCGGCGGCGCCGGCTGCCAACACGTGGAGCTGGTCGCAGCCCTCGGCGCCCGCCCAGCCGGCCCCGACCATGCAGCAATACGGCTCGCAGCTCAGCAACCAGGCCAACCAATACCAGCAGAGCCTGTCGAACCAGGCCAACCAGTACGCCAACCAGACACAGCAGGCGCTCAACAACCAGGCCCAGCAATACGGCAACCAGATGCAGAACACGGCCAACCAGTATCAGCAGGGCTTCAACAACCAGATGCAGCAGTACAACAACCAGATGCAGCAGGGCATGCAGTCGGCCCAGCAGCAGATGAACGCGCAGTTCCAGCAGGCCAACACGCAGATGCAGCAGGCGATGCCGCAGATGACCGGCCCGCAGCAGCAGACGACCAACGGCAGCTGGTGGCCCTTCAGCAACCCCAGCGGCATGCCCCCGGCCCGGGCGACGCCCGCCATGCCGACCCGCTACTGAGACGACGCCGCGGCACAGCGCCGCCACGGCACGGCCGACGGCAGCTTGCCCCAGCCCGCCGGCGTCGCGGATACTCTCCAGACGCCGCTGCGACCGCGACGGCGCGAGGGAGAGGGCCGCCATGTTCGACTGGTTGCGGGGATTGCCATTCGGCCGGCGGCCCGCGATCAACGGCTCCACGTGGCGGATGGTGGAGCAGGTCGACGCACTCGCGGCCGAGATGGCCGACCTCAACGACCTGGCGCTGAAGCGGCTGGGACGTTCGCTCTCCTACCGAGCCCGGGCCGGTGAGCCCGTCGATTCACTCATCGTCGAGAGCTTCGCAGCCACCCGCGAGGCCGGCCGCCGCCGGCTCGGCATGCGGCACTACGACGTGCAGCTTCTGGCAGGCGTGGCCCTCGTGCACGGGGCGATCGTGGAGATGCAGACGGGCGAGGGCAAGACGCTCGTGGCCACGCTCCCGCTCGTGCTCTACTCGCTCTTCGGCCGCGGCGCGCATCTGGCCACGGTCAACGACTATCTCGCCCGCCGCGACGCCGAGTGGATGACGCCGATCTACGAGGCGCTGGGGCTCACCGTGGGCATCGTCGAATCGCAGATGGATTTCGACGTGCGCCGGAAGGCCTACGCCTGCGACGTCACCTACGGCACGGCCAAGGAATTCGGCTTCGACTTCCTCAAGGACCGGCTGATGGGCCGGGAGATCGCCGAGGGCCGCGGCGACCTCGGCGGCGTGCTCACCGGCAAGACCGCCGGCGGCGCCGCCAAGCTCATGCAGCGGCCCTACTGGTTCGCGCTCGTCGACGAGGCCGACAACGTGCTCATCGACGAGGCGCGGACACCGCTGATCATCGCCTCGCCGCCGGGCGAGGCGCAGGCGACCGAGCAGGCGCTGTTCCGGTTCGCGGCCGACGCCGCGATCGAGCTGGAGGCGGGGGAGGATTTCGAGGTCGACCCCCAGAAGCAGACCTGCGAGCTGCTCGGGCGCGGCCGCAGCCGCGTCCGCGCCCTCGCCCGGCCCGAGGCGATCGAGTCGGTGAGCCTGCTGGCTGTCTACGACGCGGTCGAGCGGGCGTGCCGCGCGCGGCGGTTTTTCATCCGCGACCGGCAGTACGTGGTCCGCGACGGGAAGATCGTGATCGTCGACGAGTTCACCGGCCGCGCCGCCGAGGGCCGCAGCTGGCGGGATGGCCTCCACCAGGCGGTCGAGGCGCAGGAAAACGTCGAGGTGACCGTGCCCTCCGGCCATGCCGCCCGGATCACGATCCAGGATCTTTTCGCCCGCTGGCCGCACCTCGCCGGGATGACAGGCACGATCGCCACGAGCGCCAGCGAGCTGGCCCGCACCTACGACGTCGCCGTGTCGGTCGTGCCCACGAATCGGCCCGCCATCCGCCGTCGGCTCACGCCGGTGGTGTCGCTGAACCAAACCGAGAAATTCGCCAAGATCGTCGCGGAGGTGCAGGAGATGCACGCCACCGGCCGGCCGGTGCTCATCGGCACCCGGTCGATCGACAAGTCGGAGTCGCTGTCGCGGCTGCTCGAAGCCGCAGGGCTGCAGCACACTGTGCTCAACGCGCGGCACATCGCCAGGGAGGCCGAGATCGTGTCTCAGGCCGGCCAGCTCGGCCAGATCACCGTGTCGACGAACATGGCGGGCCGCGGCACCGACATCAAGCTCGGCGAGGGCGTGCACGACCTCGGTGGCCTGCACGTCATCTGCACCGAGCTGCACGACTCCGCGCGGATCGACCGGCAGCTGGTGGGCCGCTGCGGCCGCCAAGGCGACCCCGGCACCTGGCGGCAGTACGCGTCGCTCGACGACGAGATCCTCGTGGCGGGCTACGGGCCGGCACGGGCCGCCCGGATCGCGAAGCGGATGGCAGGCCGGCTCGATGGCAATCCCGAGAGCCTGCTGGCGGTCTTCCGTCGCGCCCAAAAGCGGGTCGAGGCCCGGCACATCCGCCAGCGCCGCGTGCTCGAATACATCGAGCGGCAGCGGGCCGAGGCCCACATGCAGATGAGCCAGGATCCCTATCTCGACGCGGCGTCCTGACGGCCGCCCACAGCCGGCGGGTTGGCAGCCGCCGGTTCCCGGGCGGGATATGATGGCGGCCATGCACAGCCGCCCCCTCTTTCCACTTCTGGCCGCCGCGGTCATCTCGGCTGCGAATGCTTCAGCGTGGGCTGACGAAGCCGCTCGCCCGCCGGCAGCAGAGGCTCCGCGGGAGCCCCGGGCGGATGGCACGGTCTCGGTGGTGGTGGCCGCGGACGGCGCCGCCGCGACCGGCGTCGCCACCGATCTCGTCGGCCGGGCGCTCGAGCCCCTCGACGCGGGCGTGGGGGCCGCCCCCGCCGCGGCCTCTCCCACCGCACCGCCGCCCGTGTCGGCGATCTATGCCCGTCCGCTGCCGCTGGTCGAGGCGCTCGAGCGGTCGGGCGACCGGTCGCGGCGGCTGTGGATCTCGCAGGCTTACTGGAAGGTGTCGGCGGGCTTCGCGATGCTCCGCTGGAGCACAGAGGCGCTCGAGCGACTGGAGCTGGTGGCCCCAGGCGGCGATCCGCACGACCGAGCGGTCCTCGACGTGGCCGTGGCCGCCGCCCGGGCCGACGTGGCCGACGCCCGCGCGGAGCTCGTGGCCGCGCAGCAGGAACTGGTCGACCTCGTCCGGCTGCCGCCGGGCGACCCGCTGCCCTGGCCCGTCGACCGGCCGCTGGCCGGCCCGTATCAGACGCACTTCGAGACGCTCTTCGCCACCCGCCCGGCCACCGGTCGGATCCGGGCGATCGTGCGGATGCTGCCCGCCAAGCACGAGGCGCTCGAGGCCCGCGCCGGGGCGGTGGTGGCCGCGCAGAAGGCGATGCAGATGGCGGAGGCCGACCATGCCAAGGGCCAGCGGCTGATCGAGGCGGTCACCGCGGCCCACGCCGCGCTCGTCGGCCAGCAGCGGGAATTCATCGCCGCGCTCAAGGCCTACAACCTCGACATCGCCGAATACGCGATGTCTGTCGCCGACCTCTCCGTGCCCGACGACCGGTTCGTCTCGATGCTCATCGGCACGCCGATCCAGTGGCGGCCGCAGGCTGCGGGATCGTCGCCGCCGCCCACCCAGCCCGCCGCCCCGCCACCGGCCAACTGATCTGCTCCCGGCAGTCGTTCGCCCGCCGCCAGTCGCGCGATTCCGCCCCCCTCCGCCCCGCTCGAGCGATCCACGATGTCCGCCACAGTCACCGAGCCCGCACGCCGGCCGCGAGCCGCCCCGCTGGCCATCGGCCCGGTCGTGGTCGATCCGCCGGTGCTGCAGGCGCCGATGGCGGGCTACACCAACTACGCCTACCGGCAGGTGGTCCGCGAATTCGGCGGCGCGGGGCTGCTGGCCACGGAGATGATCGCCGCCCGCAGCGCGAGCTGGCTCGAGACGCATCGGGGCGAGCATCCTGACCGGCTGTGGGGCGTGCGGGACGAGCCGCGGCCGCTGGCGGTGCAGATGTGGGACAACGACCCGGACAACCTGGCGCAGGTCGGCCGCCGGCTGGCCCAGGATTTTCGGGTCAGCGTCGTCGACCTCAACTTCGGCTGCCCGGTGCGTCAGGTCACCGACAAGGCCCACAGCGGATCCTGGCTGCTCCGCGATCCCGACCGGGTGGGCGAGATCGTCCGCCGCGTCGTCGAGGCCTGCGACGGCGTACCGGTCACCGCGAAGATCAGGCTCGGCTGCAGCGACTCCTGCCGCACGGCGATCGAGGTGGCCCAGCGGATCGAGGAGGCGGGGGCCTCGTGCCTGACGGTGCACGGCCGGGTGGCGTCGCAGTTTTTCACCGGCCGCGCCGACTGGCAGGCGATCGCCGCGGTGAAGCGGAGCGTGTCGCGGATGCCGGTCGTGGGCAACGGCGACATCGACTCGGCCGAGACGGCGGTGACGCGGCTGGAGGAAGCGGGCGTGGACGGCGTGATGATCGCCCGCGAGGCGCTCGCGAAGCCCTGGATCTTCGCGCAGGTGGCGGCGCTCCTGCGGGGCGAGCCCGTGCCGGCAGCCCCCACGCTTGACGAGCAGCGGGAACTGGTGCTGCACCACTACGACCTCGTCTGCCGCCGCTTCGGCGTCGACCGCGGCACGCTGCTGATGCGGAAGTTCGCCTGCAGCTACGCTCAGGGGCTACCGGGCGCCCGCGACTTTCGCGGCAAGGTGTCGCGGGTCACGACCCGAGAGGAGTTCCTCGAGACAATGCGGACGAGCTTCCCGCGGGCCGGCAGCTGAGGCCGCAGCGGGCAGGGCATTTTCGCAAGCATCGCTTGTCAAAAGTCGCCGGCCGCTTACAGTAAAGGTATGAAATCCAGGCGGCAGCAGCGTGCGAGCGACGAGTCCCAGGCCGGTCTTCAGGCTGGTTCTGAGGCAGCCCCTCGGGCCTCCGACGCTGCCCTGATCGAGCTTTTGCTGGCGGAATCCGGCCTCGGAGTCGGCGAGATCGCGTCGCGGCTCGGGGTCACCGCCACGGCCGTCCGCCAGCGTCTCGAGCGGCTGCTTACCGCCGGCATCGTGGCTCGCACAACGCCGCCGGCGACCGGTGCGCGGCAGCGGGGCCGACCGGCGCAGGCTTACAGCCTGACCGAGAAGGGACGCCGGACGGGGGGCGACAACTTTCGCGACCTGGCGCTGGTGCTCTGGCGGGAAATCCGCGGGATCCGCGAGCCCGCGATCAGGCAGGGCCTGATCGCGCGGGTCGGGGCTGCCATGGCGGGCATGTACCGCGACACGTTCGCCGGCAAGTCCCGGGCCCAGCGGCTCGACGGCGTCGCCGAGCTGCTGCGAAACCGGCGGATCGCCTGCAGCGTCGAGTCCGCCTCCCCCGCCGCCGGCGGCCTGCCGGTGCTCACCAGCCACGCCTGTCCCTATCCGGAACTCGCCGAACAGGACCGCGGCATCTGTGCCGCCGAGCGGCTCATGCTCCAGGAGCTCCTGGAATCGTCCGTCGAACTGTCGGCCTGCCGGCTCGACGGCGACAGCTGCTGCCGGTTCACCGTCGGCAGCTCCGTCGGGCCAACCCTGGAGGCGACCATGCCACCGGCCGCGGGGACTTGCAACAACGGCCCCTGAAGCATCGAATCTGTAGCAGCGAACGCCGGCGGACGAGCCGCCGGCCGCCCCCCACCAGACAACCCGACGAACGCAGCATACGCCCCCGGAGCCCTCGCCATGACAAAGCCGCTGACCCCGCCCGCCCCCTGGATCGAGGGCCGATTCGAGGAAAACATGATCCTCACGACGGTCGAGCAGGCGATCAACTGGGCCCGGCAGTCGAGCATCTGGCCGATGACGTTCGGCCTCGCCTGCTGCGCCATCGAGATGATGGCCGCGGGTGCCAGCCGCTACGACCTCGACCGCTTCGGCGCCGGCGCCTTCCGCGCCACGCCGCGGCAGGCCGACCTGATGATCGTGGCCGGCACGGTCACCTACAAGATGGCCAGCCGTGTCCGTCGCCTCTACAACCTCATGCCCGACCCGAAGTACGTGATCGCCATGGGCGCCTGCACGACCGGCGGCGGCCCGTACTTCAAGTGGGGCTACCACGTCGTGAAGGGCGTCGACCTCGTGGTGCCGGTCGACGTGTACGTGCCAGGCTGCCC
Source organism: Pirellulales bacterium (assembly GCA_044344895.1). Classification (GTDB taxonomy): domain Bacteria; phylum Planctomycetota; class Planctomycetia; order Pirellulales; family UBA1268; genus CAMCQY01. Next base: position 9,417 of record JBIJCD010000068.1, read on the forward strand.
GCCACGTCCCGAAAGCCTGCTCGAGGGGCTGATGCGGATCCAAGACAAAATCCAGGGCCAGCGGATCGCGAAGCGGGCGGGCGGCACGGGCAAGGTCGACGACGAGCTGCCGGTGCCGCACCACTCGGGCTACGTGGTGTCGCCGGTGGGCGACGGCAGCCTTGTGTTCGATCATCAGAAGGTCCAGTCGTAGGCGGCCGCGTTTCAAGACACATCACGACCGACGAAAATCCAGGAGCGGGCCTCCGCGTCAATCGCGGCGGGCTGACGGAGCGATGGCTGAAAAACTGATCATCAAGGGGCTGCACGCCGCCGTGGACGGCCAGGAGATCCTCAAGGGGGTCGACCTGGAGATCGGCCGCGGTGAGATCCACGCGCTCATGGGCCCCAACGGCTCGGGCAAGAGCACGCTCGGCTACTGCATCATGGGTCACCCGTCCTACGAGGTGACGGCCGGGTCGATCACCCTCGTTGATGCCGCCGGCACCGCCCACGACCTCCTGGCGATGGAGCCCGACCAGCGGGCCCGCGCCGGCGTGTTCCTGGCCTTCCAGCGGCCGATGGCGATCCCGGGCGTGCGGCTGGCCGACTTCCTGCGGCACGCCGTGACCAACGTCCGCAACCCCGACCGCAAGGAGGGGCAGGAGTTGATGCCGATGCGGGATTTCCGCAACGAGCTGAAGGCCAAGATGGCCGACCTCTCGATCGACACCGAGTTCGCCCGGCGGTACGTCAACGACGGCTTCTCCGGCGGCGAGATGAAGCGGGCCGAGATTCTCCAGCTGGCCATGCTCCGCCCGAAATTCGCCATCCTCGACGAGACCGACAGCGGCCTCGACGCCGACGCCGTGCGGCTCGCCAGCGAGAGCATCGCGCGGATCGGTGGCACCGGCCAGGCGGGCGACGGCGCGATGGGCATCCTCATCATCACCCACCACGAGCAGCTGCTCGAACACAACATCCCGCTGCGGACTCACGTGATGCTCGGGGGCCGGATCGTGGAATCAGGCGGCCCCGAACTGGCCGCTGAACTGCACAAGAAGGGCTACGAGCGGATCCGCGCCGCCTACCCGGAGGCCGCGGCCGTGGAACAGTCGCTGCGCGATTCCGCCGGCGCCGGGAAACGCCCTTCGCATCCTGTTACCGCCTGATCACACCGCCCGATCACATCACCCGAACCCCCGCCCGATCCGCAGGAGACACCACCATGGCAACCGGTTTGAACGGCTCCCCGGCCGATCCGGCGACGATCGCGCTCGGCGAGATCAACAAGTACGACTTCCGCACCGACACGCCCGCCGTGTTCAAGGCCCGCCGCGGCCTCGACGCCACGATCGTGGAGCAGATCTCCGAGATGAAGCGGGAGCCGGCTTGGATGCGGGACTTCCGGCTCAAGTCGCTGGAGATCTTCAACTCCAAGCCGATGCCCCACTGGGGCGGCGACATCGCCGTCGACTTCCAGGACATCTTCTACTACCTCAAGCCGGCCGAGCAGCAGGGCAAGACGTGGGAAGAGGTGCCCGACGCCATCAAGAAGACGTTCGACCGCCTGGGCATCCCTGAGGCCGAGCGGAAATTCCTCTCCGGCGTGAAGGCCCAGTTCGAGAGCGAGGTGGTCTACGGCTCGCTGCAGGAAGACCTCGCCAAGCAGGGCGTGATCTTCACCGACACCGACACGGCCGTCCGCGAGCACCCCGACCTGCTCCGTGAATACTTCGGCCGGATCATCCCGCCGACCGACAACAAGTTCGCCGCGCTCAATTCCGCCGTCTGGTCGGGCGGCTCGTTCATCTACGTGCCCAAGGGGGTGAAGATCGAGTTTCCGCTGCAGGCCTACTTCCGCATCAACGCGGAGAGCATGGGCCAGTTCGAGCGCACACTGATCGTCGTCGACGAGGGGGCCCAGGTCCACTACGTCGAGGGCTGCACGGCACCGATGTATTCCACCGAGAGCCTGCACTCGGCCGTGGTGGAGATCGTGGTGAAGAAGCACGGCCGCTGCCGCTACACCACGATCCAGAACTGGGCCAACAACATCTACAACCTCGTCACCAAGCGAGCGATGGCCTACGAGGGGGCGATGATGGAGTGGATCGACGGCAACCTCGGCAGCCGGCTGACCATGAAGTATCCAGCCGTGTACATGATGGAGCCCGGCGCCCGCGGCGAGATCCTCTCGATCGCGTTCGCGTCGGCCGGCCAACACCAGGACGCCGGAGCGAAACTCGTGCACGCCGCCCCCCACACGTCGGGCCGCATCGTCTCCAAGAGCATC
>JBIJCD010000454.1:0-3083 GCA_044344895.1 Pirellulales bacterium
CGCACGAAGGACACGGGCTTTGCGATCGAATCGGAGGACGAGTGGTTTCGGCCGGTCGACGTCGAAGATGGCCCCGACGGCGCGGTCTACGTGGCCGACTGGTACGACGGCCAGCTCGCCCACACGGCCAACTACCAGGGCGGCATCGACCGCGACCACGGCCGCATCTATCGGATTCGGCCCCGCACGCCGGCGCCCGGCGCACGAACGACCACCCGCGTCGCCATCGACGGTGGGAAGCCGGCCGACCTCGTCGCCCTGCTCGACCACCCCAACCGCTGGCAGCGGCAGCAGGCCGTCGTGCAGATCGGCCAGCGCGGCCCCGATCCGGCCCTCGCCGGCGAACTGCTCCGCCGGCTCGCCGACACTGCCCGGCTTCACGCCGTCGACACGCTCTGGGCGCTGGCCGCCGCGGGCGGGCTCGACGAAGCCGCCGTGGCCGCCGCGGTGCGGCATCCCCGACCCGAGGTTCGCGAGTGGGCCTGGCGGCTCTGGTTCGATCATCACGACCGGCTCGACACTCCACTCGCCGACGCCCTGCTCGCGGCCGCCCGGTCAGAGCGGGAGATCGCAGTGCTCTGCCAGATCGCCTCGTCGGCTCGGCGAATCGACATCGCCGCGCGGTCGCTCGAGCTGGTGCGGCCGGTCGCCTCCGGACCCGACAGAGCCGACGACCCGCGGCTGCCACTGCTCGTCTGGTGGGCGATCGAGGCGAAGATCGCCGCCGATCGCGATGCCGTGCTCGACTGGGTCGCCGACAAGAGCCTCTGGAGCGAGCCGCTCGTGGCGAGGGAGATCCTGCCGCGGCTGATGCGGCGGTTCGCCGCATCGGGTCAGCGTGCCGATCTCGCCATCTGCGCGCGGCTGCTGGCGATGTCGCCCTCCGCCGACGCCACGGCGTCGCTGATGCGGGGCTTCGAGGAGGCCTATCAGGGACGTAGCCTGGCGAACGTGCCGCCGGAGCTGCTCGCGGCCCTCTCTGCCGCCGGCGGCGGATCGCTCGCGCTCAAGGTGCGGCAGGGTGATGCCGCGGCCGTGGCCGAGGCGATGGCGACTGCGGCCGACGACAAGGCGCCGCCGACGAGGAGGGTCGAGTGCATCAGGCTGCTCGCCGAGATTCGCCATCCGGCCGCCCTGGATCTCCTGCTCGAACTCGTCGATCGCACGGCCGACGATGCCGTGCGGGTGGCGGCCCTCGAATCGCTCGGCGGCTTCGACGACCCGCGGGTGCCCGACCGGGTGCTAGCCCGCTATTCCCGCTGGACCGAGGATGTCCGCGACGTTGCCCAGACGCTGCTCGTCACCCGCCGAACCTGGGCGCGGGCCCTGCTTGAGGCGGTGGATCATGGTGACGTCGATGCCGCCACGATTCCGGTGGAAACGGTTCGCAAGGCGACGATCTTTCGCGATGACCGGATCGCCGAGATCGTCCGGGGCCGCTGGAAGAACGTCGACGGAGCATCCACCGCCGAGATGCAGGCCGAGATGGAGCGGCTGTCGAATGTGCTCGCGGTCGGTGGCGGCGATCCCTATGCGGGCAAGAAGCTCTACATGCAGACCTGCGGCAAGTGCCACGTGCTGCACGCCAAGGGAGGTGAGGTGGGGCCGGACCTCACGGCCTTCAAGCGGGACGACGTGCCCCGGCTCCTGCTCAACATCCTCAATCCATCGGCCGAGATCCGCGAGGGCTTCGAGACGCATGTGGCGGTGATGGACGACGGCCGCGTGGTTCAGGGGCTGCTCGTCGAGGACGACCCGCAGGTGCTCGTGCTGCGGGACAGCGCGGGCCAGACGGTGTCGCTCGAGCGGGGTGCGATCGAGGAGAGGCGGGTGTTTCCCAAGTCGCTCATGCCGGAGGGACAGCTCACGCCGCTCTCCGACGCCCAGGTTCGCGATCTGTTCGCCTACTTGCGGATGACGCAGCCACTGGTGGAGTGAGCTGCGGCGCCGCACGAGCCGGATGACGAAGGTGTCGGGCGGCGGTTGGGCCGATTCCGACGGCCGATGGATGAAGCCCGCGCGGGCGGATACAGTGCAGGTGTACCGAAACGCGACCGGGTGCCACCGAGAACCAGCTCGCATGTTCACCACGCAGCAGCCAGCAGCCATCACACGGTGGGGCTGGTACGTCGTCGCGGCCGCGGTGGTGGCGGCGGGTCTCCTGCTGCGGTGGCTGCTCGACCCGATCCTCCAAAATAGCCTCCATTTTGCGATCGCCACGATCATCGGCGTGGTGCTGTCGCGGTACTCGGGATTCCGGCCCGCCGCTGTCGCGATCATTGCCGGCATCCTGGCGAGTCGCTACCTGTTCGCCGAGCCGCGGGGCATGTTCTCGTTCGCAGATGCAGCCGATGTCCTCGGCATGGCGATCCCTGCCAGCGGCGGCCTGCTGATCGCCTGGCTCATGGACAAGCTCAAGGTCGCACAGGAACGCGCCGAAAGCCAGTCGGCCCGGCTGCTCGAGAAGCAGCAGGAATACGAGCAGGAGCTTGTCGAACGGCGGCGGGTCGAGGCGCGCCTGAGGGCGACGAAGGCCGACCTGCGGCTCGGGCAGGAGGAGTTTCGGACGCTCGCCGAAAAGTCACCCGTGGGGATCTTCCGCACCGATGTCGAGGGGGCCTGCACCTACGTCAACGAGTATTGGTGCCGGCTGGCGGGAATCTCCGCCCAGGAGGCGATGGGATTCGGCTGGTCCCGCGTGATCCACCCGGGCGACGTCGACGGGCTCGTGCTCCGCTGGCAGGAAAGCGTCCGCGAGGTGAAGCCCTACTACAACGAGTACCGGATGCTCCTGCCCGGAGGCGAGATCCGCTCGGCGATCACGGCGGCCCAACCGGTGTTCGACGAGGCGGGCAAGATCGCCCATTACGTGGGCGTGGTCATCGACATATCCGAGCAGAAGGCGGCGTACGACGCGCTGGCCCGGAAGCAGTCGCTGCTCCGCGAATTGATCGAGACCCAGGAGCGGGAGAAGTCGATCCTGTGCCACGAGTTTCACGACGGCCTGATCCAATACGCCGTGGCGTCGCTCATGCTGCTGGAGAGCTGCCGGCACGGCGACGGCGAGCCGCCCTCGGCCGAGA
>JBIJCD010000455.1:0-3078 GCA_044344895.1 Pirellulales bacterium
ATCATTCTGCTAACTCGTTGTTTGATAACTCCGGTGGAGGGCCCTACAACCCCGCAGTGGAAACCACCGCGGTTTGGGCTGTTTCCCTTTCGCTCGCCGCTACTGAGGAAATCGATTTTTCTTTCTGTTCCTGCGGATACTGAGATGTTTCAGTTCTCCGCGTTCGCCGCCGTGACCTATGGATTCAGTCACGGCTTGTTCGGGAATCCCGGGATCATCACCTGTTTGACGGTTACCCCGGGCTTATCGCAGTCTTCCGCGCCCTTCGCAGCCTCCTGACGCCTAGACATCCCCCATGCGCCCTTTGTAGCTTGACCACCCGAATCGAGTGCTCTCGACGGCTGAAATGGCCTGAAAACAAGCCTTCCCAGCCTCCGAGGCAATGTCATCGAGTGACTCGCCACGCCCCGAGCCCTCGCTGGCAAGCGCGCCAACACCGCTCGGGGCATCACGATTTTTTCAACTCTGAACTGCCCTGCCAGCGACCGCCCCTCCACAGGGAAACCCTGCCCGAGACAACCGCCGGCCTGACGCCCAGAAGTTGAAAACCACTCTCGCTCTTTGTTCGCGAGCCCCGCCTGGCGAACGAGTCGCCACACGATGCCCGCGAGCCTTGGGAGAACGCCTCCAGAGACCAGCCCTGGCAGGATCCGCGAAACGCGGAAGCAGCCAGAAAACAAGCCTCTCTCGGCATTCTTTCAAGATGCCAATTACCACGACCAAATTGTCAAGGAACAAAACGAGCCGGCAGTGCCTTAAGCACCGTCGGCTCGTGACCCTGTCCGCGATGCCTGATCCCGTTGGAATCCGACATCGGGCCTTGCCATGGACAGAGGTTCGTCCCGGAAAACCGGAGCGGGCCTCAACCCACGGCAACGATCACGCGCCAGCCAGCTGCGAAAGGAACCAGACCTGCAACGCGCGATGGAGACAACGAGCGAGGCAGGCAGCCGAATCCAGAGCATCGGCTGGCCGATCCACGAAAATTAGCCGAACCGTTTGCCAGCGTCAAGCACTCGAAAAAAACGGGCAAAAAACGAGTTCGACAGCGATTCTACGGGGGGCCTTCCCGGGTGGTTCGCCAGGACGGGTCGCGGCGCCCCCCCTCTCAGGATGGCATCTTCGACCCGTCGCTGTATAACTCGGTCGCGCGGCCAACCGAAAACGGCTGACGGCTGAAGACCGAAGCCCGCAGGAGACGGTCGCGGATCGCCTGTCGGCGAAGCGGTCCGGCATGCGGCCTGCGGATAGGCGGCCTGGCAGCAGGCGTCCTGTTCCCGCTGTCGATCCCCGAACAACCCCCTAGAAGGTCGGCCCATGCCCATCGCCACGCTCGCGCTGTACCATCTCGGCCAAAGCCTCTGGCTCGACAACATCACCCGCGGCATGCTCGACGACGGGACGCTGGCCCGTTACATCCGCGACCTCTCCGTCACCGGCCTGACCAGCAACCCGACGATTTACAACGCCGCGGTCAAGAACACGTCGTTTTACGACGAGGCGATCACCGCCAAGGTGGGACGGGGCGCGACAAGCGAAGGACTGTTCTTCGAATTGGCGATTGAAGACCTGACCCGGGCGGCCGACCTGTTCCGTCCCATCCACGACCGGACGGGAGGCGTCGACGGCTGGGTGTCGCTCGAGGTGTCCCCGACGCTGGCCTACGACACAGCCAGCACGCTGGCGGCGGCCCGCGACCTGCACGGCCGGGCCGACCGGCCCAACCTGTTCATCAAGATTCCGGGCACTGCCGAGGGGCTGCCGGCCATCGAGGAATCGATCTTCGCGGGCGTGCCGGTGAACGTCACGCTGTTGTTTACGCGGGAGCACTTCCTCGCCGCGGCTGAGGCCTACCTGCGGGGCATCGAGCGGCGGATCGAGGCCGGGCTATCGCCCCGGGTCTGCTCGGTGGCGTCACTGTTCATCAGCCGCTGGGATGGCGCCACGGCCGCCGCGCTGCCGCCGGCACTGGCCAACACGGTGGGCATCGCCGTCGGCCAGCAGTGTTACCAGGCCTACCGCGACCTGCTCGCCTCCGACCGCTTCCAGCGGCTGGCCAACTTCGGGGCCCTGCCGCAGCGGCTCCTCTACGCCAGCACGGGCACCAAGGACCCGAAACTCTCCGACTGCCTCTACGTGGCCGCGCTCGCCTCGCCCAACACCGTCAACACGATGCCCGAGCAGACCCTCAAGGCCTTCGCGGACCACGGGAGCGTGGCCGCCGCCATCTCGGCCGGCGGCGGCTCCGCGGCGCAGTCGCTGGCCGCAGTCGGCCGCGCGGGAATCGACCTCGCCGCCCTCGGCGCGAAGCTCCAGAAGGACGGCGCCGACGCCTTCGTGAAGAGCTGGAACGAGCTGCTCGAGGTGATCGACAAGAAGTCACGGGCTGTGGCGGGAGCAGGTGCCCGATGACCGGTTCCACACCTGCCGGCCGCGGCCACGCGAGCCGCACGACGCTGCCCGAATGGCGGGCTTTGGCGGCCCATGCCGCCGCCGGCGAACGCATCCACCTCCGGGATCTGTTTGCGGCCGATCCAGACCGAGCCGAGCGGTTCACGATCGACGCCTGCGGCCTGCACGCCGACTACTCCAAGCAGCGGGTCACCGCCGAGACGCTAGCGCTGCTCGTGCGGCTGGCGGAGGCCTGCGGGCTGCGTCAGCGGATCGACGCGATGTTTTCCGGCGAGAAGATCAACGCCACGGAGCACCGTGCCGTTCTCCATGTGGCCCTGCGCGCCCCGGCGTCGGCGCGGATCCTGGTCGACGGGCGGAACGTCGTGCCCGACGTGCACGCGGTGCTCGGCCGCATGGCCGCGTTCTGCCGGCAGGTCCGTGACGGCTCGTGGAAGGGACACACCGGCCGGCCGATCCGGGCCGTGGTCAACGTGGGGATCGGCGGCTCCGACCTCGGGCCGGTGATGGCCTACGAGGCCCTCCGCCATGTGGCCGACCGGGGGCTGACGTTCCGGTTCGTCTCCAACGTCGACGGCACCGATTTCGCAGAGGCCACCCGCGACCTCGACCCCGCCGAGACGCTCTTAATCATCTCCTCGAAGACGTTCACCACGCAGGAGACGA
>JBIJCD010000456.1:0-3075 GCA_044344895.1 Pirellulales bacterium
GGCCGGCCTCCCGCGCACCGGGCAGCGTGCTGATCTTCGGCGTGCGGCCGAACTCGCTGGCCATCACCACGAGCGTCCCGTCGAGCAGCCCGCGCTCGGTGAGATCGTCGAGCAGTGCCGAGACGGCGCGGTCCAGCGGCGGCAACAGGAACCTGCGCAGGTTGGTCCAGGCCGACTCGTGGGTATCCCAGGTCTCGTTGTTGCCGAGATTCACCTGCACGAGCCCGACGCCCGCCTCCGCCAGCCTCGCCGCCATGAGCAGCGACCAGCCGAACGCGTTGTTGCCGTAACGCTCCCGGCGGGCCGGGTCGGCCTGCGCGAGGTCGAAGGCCCCAGACACGGACGGGTCGAGCAGGATCGAGGTCGCCATGTCGCGATACCGGTCGAACGAGCCCGTGTCGGCGGCGTGGCCGAGTCGGCGACGGTCGCCCTCGAGCCGGTCGCGCAGCGCGACTCGATCGAGCAGCCTGCCGCCCATGAGCGACTGCGGGATCGTCAGGTCGAGCGATCGAAACGCGATGTCGTGACGGGTGGCGGCACCATCGCGATGATGGAAGAGAAACTCTGGGTACGCGCCGTAGGTGGAAGGATTGTACGGGGAGCAGTCGAGGAACCACGGGTCGCGGCCGGGCCCGAGCACGCCCGCCGACTGCCCCGGGATGGTCCGGCCCGTCCGGTGCACGAGCCGCTCCGGCAAGACGATGGCAGCCGGCAGGCTGCGGCGGCTGGGGAGCACATCGCCCGCCAGCGCGGCCAGCGACGGCCAGTCGCCCGGTTTCGGGCCGTTGGGATCGAAACCCGCGGGAAGGTCCGACCGCCCGGTGAGCATGATGTGGTGGGCGGCCGAGTGGTCGTTCGAGCGGTGCGTGAGCGACCGGCACACGGCCCACGACTCGCTCCGCCGGGCCAGCAGCGGCAGGTGCTCGCTGACCTGCAGGCCCGGCGTGCGGGTGGCGATCGCGGCGAAATCGCCGCGGATGTCGAGCGGTCCGTCGGGCTTGGGATCGAAGCTCTCGTGCTGGGCGAGACCGCCCGACAGAAAGATGAAGATCACCGACCGCGGCGGCCGGCTACCGGAAGCGGCCGTGGCCTCTCGCAGCCTGGCGACGTCGGCGAGCCCCAAGCCGAGAAACCCGAGCGTGCCCGCCTGCACGGCGGCCCGCCGACTCACCGACGCTGGTCGTGGATGGCTGGGATCGTCCGCCACGGCGACACCTCCCCACCGGCTTCGCGGTCGACCTCGAACCCGTGTCGACGCAGCCGCTTCAGGAGGAAGGGTATCACCCTGCCGCGGCACGGTCCACGGCGTTCACCGGCCCGTCTCGTTCCAGTAGATCTTCACGTTGCGTGTGGCCCGGCCCACGGCGACGAGGTCGGCCCGACCGTCGCCGTCGAGGTCGGCGGCCGCCAGATCCTCCACGGCCACGCCGGCCGGATCGAGCAGCGTTCGCCGCCAGCTGCCCCCCTGCGGGTCGCCGGGATCGTAGATCCGCACGCCGCTGCGCCAGGTGTCGTCCTTGTGGTCGCGGATACCGATGACGAGCTCCTCGGCGGAATCGCCGTCGAGATTCACGCACCACACGGCGTGGCCCCACTTCAGGTCCTCGTCGATCACCCGCCGCGTCCACATGGTCGTGCCCGCCGGCGGACGCGTGTAGGTCACCACCTGGTCGCCATGCCAGGGCTCGATCGTGGCGATGTAGTCGCCGCCGCCACCAAGCGCACCCCGCTTGATCTCGCTCGCGCCCCGATTCGGGGCCGTCGCCTGGTTTCCGGTGCCAATCAGCGTGCGGCGAAACCCGTCCTGCACCCGTTCGAGCAGGCTCACGCCTTCGAAGCTCGTGCAGAGGATCTCCGACCGGCCGTCGCCGTCGATGTCGGTGGGCACGAAGTTGTGCGTGACGAGCATTCCGTCGTCGAGCACAGCCGCCGGCCAGCGGTCCGTGAGCGGGTCGGGGGGGATCGTGAACGCCAGGATTCGCACGCCCCGCTCCGCCCACAGCGGCTTCGTCGTGCCGCGGCCCATGAGCGGTGCGACCACGAGCTCCGGCGTGCCGTCTCCCGCGACGTCGACCCACCGCATGCGGTGCGTCGTCGGCTCTTCGGCGATGGCGATCACCTGCCAGGGCTCGTCGATCGCAGCGCCCTGCCTGAGCCACTGGATCGTGCCGCCGGCCCCCGTGTCGAACGGCCGCCAGTCAGCGCCCAGGGCAAAGTCGAGCCGGCCGTCGCCGTCAATGTCGAGAGGGGCGATGCAGACGTTGTCGCGCTTGGTGGCGCCGCGGATGATGGTGTGCATCCGCCACGACGGGTTCTCGTACCACACGACTCGGTCGGCATCGACCACGACGATGTCGGTCCGCCGATCGCCGTTGACGTCGACGAGCGACGTGGCGTAGCCGATCGTGAGATCCGCCGCGATTTCCTGCGGCCGAAAGCGGAGCTCCGCCGCCCCGGATCCGGTTGCCAGCCCCACGCCAATGGCCGCCGCCGCGAAGCAATACAGCGCGTTTCGCATGCAGCCCCCTCAGATCCGCGGCAGCTCGTAGCCCGTACGGTAGTCCCGCGTGAACAGCCGGTTGGCCGCCTCGTCGTCGCTCCGCTCCGTCGTGGGATCGACCGCGATCTCACGGCCCATCCGCAGCGCCGTCGCCGCGAAGTCGACGCCGTTCTCGGCGAGGTGCTTCTCGAAGCCCTCGAACGTCGCCTGCACGTGCTTGTCGCCGGCCGCCAGCCGCGGCCGCGCGCCCGGCTCGGTGGTCTGGCCCAGCGCCAGCGACACATTGCCCAGATGCGCAATCGCGCTGGAGAGATGCCCGTCCTCGATGTCGAGGTGCAGGTCATGGTGGTCGCGGCTGCGCACCCCCTTCACGAAGTTCTGGAAGTGCAGCTTGTCGTTGCCGCCGGACCACCGGCCCAGTTCCTTGCCGTCGTAGTCGAAGGCGATGCCGTCGGTGTACTTCGGCGCCACGGCGTAGCCCTTCGTGCCCCACCAGATGTTCGCCACGCCAAGGGGACCAGCATGCAGCCCGAACGTCGCCGGTGTCTTGATCTCCAGGCCGCGAACCTCGGAGA